>RFHN01000226.1 GCA_003695835.1 Armatimonadota bacterium | reverse complement strand
TGTTGGTTCTCTCCGTCAAGAGTCCGCCCACAAGAAACTCATCCGCGCTGCCGCAGACCTGGCGCCGAAAGACATGCAGGTCGAGTTCTTCGACATCGCAGAGATTCCGCTCTACAACATGGACCGGGAGGCGAACCCGCCCGAGCCGGTCGTCGAGCTCAAGAGAAAGATCCGAGAGGCAGACGGCGTGCTGATCGGCGTTCCCGAACACAACTACTCGTTCTCCGGTGTGCTGAAGAACGCCGTGGACTGGGTCTCGAGGCCCGTGGCTGAGCAGCCATTCCGCGACAAACCCGTCGCCCTCGTGAGCGCTTCCCCAGGGATGTTCGGCGGGGCACGGGCGCAATATCAGTTCCGCCAAGTGCTCTTCTACCTCGATGCGAATCAGTTTGGAAGGGAGTTCTTCTTACCTCACTGCGCGCAAAAGTTCGACGAAGCCGGCAACCTGACGGACGAGCAAGACCGGAAGCGGTTGCAGGAGTTCCTGGCGGCGTTCGCGGAATTCATCGGGCAGCGGTAGCGGGCGGCTGCTTTGGAGCAGCGGAATACTGCCATACTCCGACACCGTGGAGGAAGTCATCCGTGCGACCGAGTTGGGCATACGCCTGCGCGGACTGGTGTTGCCAGGCGGCCTGCGCATGGCTTCCGGCGAGGTTTTGTTCGACAACCCGCTGATCGCGGTCAAGCCGTTCCAGATTCCGGAAGGGACGGTGTGTCACACAGTGCTGACGTTTTTGGAGGAGGACGTCCAGGCGTTCTTGGAGGCGAAGCGGCCCGGCGGCCTGAGCGGATTCCGAGTGAGCGCGAAGGAGGGCGAACTGACGATCGTGGGCATCGCCCGTGCGCTCGTTCCGATCGAGGTGGGGGCGATTGGAACGTTGGAGTTCTCCGATGGACGGTTGAACTTCGTCCCTCGGCGGCTCGAAGCGGCTGGCATCAACGCGGAGGCGTTCGCAAAGCCTGTCCTCAGCAAGGTGAACCCTTTGGTTGACCTGAGTGGCCTGCCGCTCCACGCCGAGGTTTCCTCGATTGATATTGCGAGCGGCCGGATCGTCCTCAACGCGCGGGTTGAGACGACGGCTGCGATTCCCCGGTTGGAGCCGTAGAGCCGCCGGCTGCCTGCTGCAATAGGTCCTCGAGCTTTTTCATGGCATCGCCGTAGGCCGCCCAGTCTCCGTTCCGCAGGGCCTGCTTGGCTTGGTTGAGGATCTCGAGGCCGCGTCGCGCGAGGTCCCCCTCGAGAACGCCGGACGGCGGCGCCGTCTGTCCGCTCGGCTGTGGCTGCTCGGGCCCGGCGACACCCGGTTGCACGCTCCCCATGAGCATCTCGAGCGCCTTCGGATACGTGTCGGCAAAGACGATCTTGTCGCTGAAGGCGAGGACGACGAGTTTGAGCTCCGGAATCCTCTGCCCTCCAGAGGCGACGAGGAAGAAGGTCTTGACGTACATGACGCTCCCGCCGATCGGGACGACGAGCAGGTTTCCGTGCTGCAGTTCGCTGCCGCGCTGGTCGAGCAAGGTGATTACCTGTGCGAGCTGCGCGTCTTGGTTGAACATGGCGTCCTGCTGGGCAGGTCCATTGATGCTTCTGTCCTCCGGGAAGACGTAGAGCACCATCTTGCCGTACTCTTCCGGATCGCAGTGCGCCGCCAGCCAGCCGATCATGTTCGGGCGGTTGAGCGGCGTAAAGGGGAGGATGAGCATGAAAGAGTCCTTGTCCTCTTCGGGCAGTTGCATTTGCACGTAGTACGGCACCATGCGTTGGGTGGCGCTTTGGCCGAAGGAGGAACCGTCTCGGCCGACTCCCGCGCCGACGGTCGGAATCTCCCATGCGTCATTTCGCTGGAAGAAGACCTGTGGATCAGTGACGTGATACAGAGAGAGTTGATGCGCCTGAATCGTGAAGAGGTCCTCCGGATAGCGGAAATGGGCGGTCAGCTCCGGGGGCGCTTCCGCGGCGGGCGTGAGCAAGCCGGGATAGATCTTCTCCCAGGTCTTCAGCACGGGATCCTCGTCGTCCATCCGATAGGCCGTCCATTCGCCGGTGTAGGCGTCCACGGTCAGTTTGATGCTGTTTCGGATGTAGTTGATCCCGCCCACGCCGCCGGTCCTGGCGCTGTACGGGATCTGATTCGTAACGGTGTAGCCGTCGAGGATCCACACGAGACGCTTGTTCACGATTGCGATATAGGGATCACCATCCCAATACGCAAAGGGGAAAAGCTTTTCGGCCCGTGTGTGGACGTTGCGCCGGAAGAGAAGGATGGACTCGTCGGTCAGGGCATCGCTGAGAAGGATATCGTACTCGCCGAAGAAGAGGCTTGCCATGAACTTGCGGAAGCCTGAACCCACGCGGATTCCGCGATCGCCCGCCCATCGGTGGAACACATCTTCCTTCCCCGCCATGGACGGTCGGTCGAATTCTTCCTGTTTCGTCTTGACGATCACGTATCGGTCTACGGGTCCGCCGGAGTAGTCCGTAGTGTCTGAGAAATAGATTCGGGGCTGTTCGATCGCAAGCTCGGGCTTACCCGACGGCGGGATGTCTTTGAGGAAGAAGACCGGCTTGCCGGACGGGCCTGCCTCGTTGACCGGACAGGCGACGACACCGTTGCCGTGGGTGTAGATGAGGCGCAGACTTTGCCAGTTCGATCTCTGCGTGTCGCTGCTGTCAATGACCAGGTCCCTCGCGCCCAGCATCAACATTCTTTGATGCCCGTCCACATGGTACCGGTCCACGTCAATATCATTGAACCGGTAGTAATCACGCAGTCCTTGTAGTTGCTGGACGGAGGACCGAAGGATGTACGGATCCCATAGCCTCATGTTCCGGAGCGTCTGCTCGGACTTGTCAATCTCTTCCTTCGTCGGTCGAACGGTGGCTGGGAAATTCTCGCGCACGTGGATTTTGTCGAGGCCGTACGCCCATCGAGTGGCATCGATCGCGTACTGTATGTAGGGCGTTTCCAGTTGCAGTTCGTTCGGTTGAACCTTGTAGGCTTGCACTGCGCCCGGCCAAATCATCACACCTCCCACATAGAAAAGCACGCTGACGGCGGCCCCGATGGCGAGCCCTGTGTAGTTCCGCCTGATCGTGACGAGGGCGCCAATCCCAGCGAGAACGAACAGCCAAGCAGCGATCGCTTGTGCGCCGACTGCCTGCAGGTCGGCATAGGAAGCTCCCGTGATCCGGGGGCCCACCGCCGTTACCGCCTCATACCGCGAGAGGTACGTTTGGATGCCAAGGAAGATGAGGAAAACGGCTCCGGCGATCGTCAGATGCTTCCTCGGCGCAGGGTCACGCAAATGAATCCGTGCGACGACGGCCAGGCCCGCCACGCCTACATGGATCACGAGCAAGAGGATCGCACAAATCACAATCAGGCCGATCGCCACGCTTACGACCCACTGCAAGAAGGGGAGTCGGAAAACGTAGAAGGAGTAGTCAAGGCCGAAAATCGGGTCGGTGCGGCCGAACGGCTCTCCGTTCCGGTACAGGAGCCACTGGCTCCACTTGCTGGCTGCGCCCGCTCCAAACACGAGTCCGAAGAAGATCGCAACCCACATCAGCGCCTTCATGAACCAGGCATGACCGCGCACAAGGTAGACGGACAAAGGCGAGTCCGGCATCGGCTCGCTGAGGACCCGCTGCACAGCCGGAGTGTTCAGGGCCGCTCGACCAGAGAGGTAAACCGCAAGACCGGCTACCAGGAAACCGATCAAGAAGAGACCTGGCCCGACTTGATACGGTCGCCAGAAAAGCACGGTGGCGCCGACATCTTCGGAATACCACCAGAACTCGACCAGACGCGAGGCGAGCACCCCGCTCAAACCCAGTACCAGGACTGCCAAGCCGACGAGCTTGAGCAGCGTTACCAGCGGCCTCGGGATTCCCTCTTCTCTCGGCGGTACCCTACCCATACGCGAAAGAGTGTACCGCCCAAGAGGCTACGAGCTTGCGCTCGTGTAGTGTCGCAACGCAAACCGCCAGAACCAACGCGCGAACAGCAGCATCGCGACCGCCCAACTCAGGCTGAGAAGCGCCCAGTCAATCCCCTTCTTCGATCCCAATACCTCCACCGGTACGGAGGCGATCAGCGCAAGGGGAATGCCATACGTAAGCACGACCTTGGCGGCGCCGGTGAAGATGTCGACCGGATAGCGTGCGACGTCGAGCGCCAGCTCGCCCAGCACCCAAAGATTGTCTACGCGCACGAACCAGATCGCCGTGGTCATGAGGATGAGCAACAGCGCTGCATAGAGAGCGCTCGCGGAAAACACGAGAAGCGCATAGGATCCCAAGGACGCGGCCGTAACCTCGTAGTTTCCGGCCCGCGCGGCAACCCATGCGATCAAAATGCCAACCGCCAGGGTTCCAAGCTGATCGAAGTTGAATTTCCTGGTGCACGCGAGAAACTGCGAGTCCACAGGCTTGATCAGATCGAAATCGAGCGTACCTTGCCGCACCTTTTGAGGAATCTCGACCGTGCTCGCACTGAGAAAAGCGCTCACCAACCCCTCGATGATGAAACACGTGGCCGACAGTAGATAGGCGTCGGCTTTCGTCCAGCCCCGAATGCTCGTCGTGTTCCGGAAGATGACTTCGAGCAACAAGGCGAAAACGATCACCCAGATGAGGTTCTGCGCCACCTTGGCAGCGAAGTTGGCCCGGAACTCCATTTCGCGCTGGAGACTGGAAAGGAAGAACTGCTTGTACACTCGAAGCAAGCGCTTCACGCTCGCGATTATGCTTCGTCTCTCAGCACGCGCTCGAGCTGAAGCAGATCTTGCGGCAGGGGAGCGTCGAAGGACAGGACCCGGCCGGTCGTTGGGTGCTCGAACTCGATTCGGATCGCGTGCAGCGCCTGGCGTGCGATCGCCGGATGCGCGACGCCGTACAAGGGATCGCCGAAAATCGGCAACCCGACGTGGGCGAGGTGCACTCGGATCTGATGGGTTCGGCCCGTCTCCAGCTGACACTCCAGCCGCGTCGCACCTGCGAACGCCTCGACGAGGCGGACGTGCGTGATCGCCCTTCTCGCGTCGGGCGCCTCTTCCGAAACCACCGCGCGCTTCTTCCGGTTCTTGGGATGTCTTCCCAGCCACGTCTCCACAGTGAACTGCTCGAGTCGTGGAATTCCGCGCACCCACGCCCAGTACGTCCTCTTCGCAACGCGACCCTGGATCTGCGCTTGAAGCCGATGGTGGATGACGTCCCGTTTGGCGATGAGCAGGGCGCCACTCGTATCCTTGTCGAGCCGGTGGACGATGCCGGGTCGGAACTCTCCGCCAGCCCTGCTGAGTTCGCGGGAGTGCGCGAGGAGCCCGTGAACCAGAGTCGGGGCGCTCGACGTGGGCGACGGGTGGACCGAAAGCCCGGGCGGCTTGTTGACAACCATCAGGTCCTCGTCCTCGAACAAGATGTCGAAAGGGACCGGTATCGGTGTGAGAGGCTGTGGAGGGCGATCTTCGATCGGTTCGACGCAAACGGTGGTGCCCGGCTCCAACCGATGGGATGGCTTTCGGGGGACGCCCTCCACAAGAACCCTTCCCTGCCGGGCATGCTCGGCGAGGCGCGCGCGGCTGTACTCCGGCATCACGCGCGCCAAAAACGCGTCCAGGCGCTCCCGTCGGTCGGCCCGAAACTCCACGCGGCGATTTATACTCGCATACACGCACCCGCCGAACGAACGGTAAACTCCATTCCGTCAAGGAACGGTAAGGACGATGGACAATCTTGCTGGAACCAACTGGGGAGCCATGAAACGGTTCCGGCTCGTTTTGCGCGAGCAGGGACAGGTTCGAGAGATGGGCGGCGAGGAGATGTCAATCGCCGTCCAGATCGTGGACAACATCTTCATGAACGCGATCGAAGCCGGCGCGAGCGACATCCACCTCCAGCCCGAGCGGGATCAGCTCAAGATCCGATTCCGCATTGACGGACAGCTGACCGAAAACGGCCAGCTTCCCCCCGAGACCGCCGCGAACGTCATCGCCCGCATCAAGCTGGCAGCCGGCATGCATATTGACGAGAAACGCGAGGCGCAGGATGGCCGCATTGACATGGAGTACAACAATCGCCGGCTTTCCGCTCGTTGCTCCGTCATTCCCGCGCTCAACGGCGAAAAGGTCGTGTTGCGCATCCTGGACCCAGGTCAGATGCGGGTCGAGCTTTCCCAGCTCGGCATGCCGCCGGACGTACTCGAGAAATGGAAGCAGGCGATCCAAACCCCGTACGGGATGATCATGGTAACAGGTCCGACGGGTAGCGGTAAGACGTCCACCCTCTACGCCAGCCTGAACACTCTCGACCGCGTGCACCGGAACATCGTTACGGTCGAGGATCCGATCGAGTACGAATTCAGTGACAACGTGACTCAGGTGCAGGTCACAGAGAAGATGACCTTCCCTCGGGTCATGCGCACATTCCTACGACAGGACCCGGACGTGATGATGGTCGGCGAAATGCGAGACCCCGAGTCGCTGCACATCGGCATCCAAGCCGCCTTGACCGGCCACCTCGTCTTGACCACGATCCACACGAACAACTCCATCGAAACGATCGGTCGTATGTTTGACATGGGCGCGGAGCCGTATCTGGTCGCAGCCGTTACCGTAGCGGTGATGGCCCAACGGCTGGTTCGCGTGAACTGTATCCAGTGCGCAGAGCCGTATGAGCCGCCAGAGGATGAATTGATCGCTCTCGGGTTCGAGCCGGGCGCGCCGATCCAAGGCACCTTCCGGAAGGGCAAAGGCTGCGCCGAGTGTCGCGGACACGGCTACAAGGGCCGAACCGGCGTCTTCGAGCTGTTCCTGGGAACGCCCGAGATGCGACAGGCGATCGCTCGAGGCGCGGAACACGGCGAGCTGATGGCCGCCGCCCGGCGACAGGGTATGAGAACGATGCTGGAGGACGGGCGCAACAAGGTGCTGAACGGCATCACGACGGCTGACGAGGTCTTACGAGCCGTCTATAGCGCCGCAATCGGGTAGTTTCTACCCTTATTAGTACGAGATTTGGCGATTTTTCGCCGGAGATTTGTTCCAAAGTGGAACGAATTCGCGACTTGGTACGTCTATAGGAACGGAAAGGTAGTCTGCCGCCGGTCCCCAATAGGTGACCAACCCCACTACCTCCCACCTCCAACCTCCAAACCCTCCCAAAGGCGGCAGACGGAACTGACCACGAGGGCCCTTCACCCCCCCCCGAAGGGCCCTCCTTCCTTTA
>RFHN01000225.1 GCA_003695835.1 Armatimonadota bacterium | reverse complement strand
GTAGTACCCCGCATTGGTCACGATGGCGCCGTCCGCCTTCCCTTGCACCGCGCTGAGGACTCGGTAGGCGTCTACTCCCAACTCGGGCATGTCGTGGGGCGGGCCGATCGGAATCAGGACCGGAATTCCGACGAAGATCTCCCTGGCCACGCTGATCAATCGGCTTGCGAGCTGGGGGATTGCGCTCCGATACCAAGCCATGAATTCCGTACGAGCCGCGTACGGGTAGGGCGCGGCGAACGGCGTGGGGACGCGCACGGGGTCCGGCACCTCCATCCCCCAGTCTCGATAGGCGTTCTCGATCGAACCGTGGCTCTCGATCAGGCGGTCTTGCCAGGATGCGAGCGCCTTAGGATCCCCCGCCCAGAAACCGAGTGTCGGAGGATCCACACGGACTTTCGTCCTCCATCGGGCAGCCTGCGCGGGATCCTGGGCGGCGAGACCGGTGAAGAACGAGGCGTCGCCGTACTCCCCGAAGACTCCGAGCGCGACGTGGTGGAGACCCGGGAGACGGCGATTCACCCAGCCGTACTGGTTTGCGCTCCATCGGGTTCGATCCAGATCCCAGGGCGACCAAGCGGGAACCCGTTCGCTCGTACCCAACTTGACCGTCCCCTCGCCGACGATCAAACTGTCCTCGAACCGCGGAAACAGTGTGTGGATCGTAAGCCCCCACCGAGCCCCGGCTTTCTCGACCGCTTCCTTCTGGGCGGCCAGGAGACCGGGATCGAACTTGCCGTCTCCGCCGTCCGGTGGCGCGAGCTCATCCGTCTGGCCGTGGAAGAAAGAGACTCCCCGCGCAACGAGATCTTCAACCTGCCAATTGGGCGGAACGTAGCTACCGACCAAGAGGCGATCTCCGGGCGACTGCGGCCCGCCGGGAGACTGTTCATAGATGGGCACCAAGGGCGCCTGAAGAGTGATCGCCCCGAGGATCGGGAGAATGGATAGCACGGCTTGTTGATACAGACGTGACACGGCGCCGTTCGTGTTAGGGTCCTTCGAGTTGCTGGAGGGCGTTCTCGATCTCCGGGTTGTCCTTGCCAACGACCTCGCGAATGCTCTTGGCGATCATCCGCGCCTCGTCGGTCCGGCCCAGCTTCTTCGCCACCATGCCGAGCTCCAGAACGATCGGAAGGCTCCGCACGCCTTGATTCACGAGTTGGGCGAGGAGTTGATAGGCTTGGTGCGCCCGCCCCTGTCCCACCATCGCGTTGGCAAGGTCAATGTAGGCCGGCTCGCATCCTGGGAAGATGCTCAAAGTCTGCTTCGCGGCCCGCTCGGCGTCCGCGTACCGTTGGAGGCGGTTGTAGAGGTTGGCGAGCAAAGCCCAGCCCTTCCAGTAGTCGTCCATCCATTCGACCATCTTCTCGAGATCCTCGACGGCGCCTTGGAAGTCCTCGTTCTCGACCTTCTGATGTGCCGCTTTCATCGCCTCGACTCGTTTGGGATTCTGCAACTCGAAGAGCCAAGCGGAGGCGTGCGCTCTCGTGTTGGGATCCGGATTCGACTCAAGAACCTTCTGGAGGACGTCCGGAACCTCATGTTTGCGGCCCGCAGCCTGCAGGGTCTGCGCGTACTCCATGAGCACGGGAACGATGTCCGGATACTCTTCGAGGAAGTCCTCGTAGAGGTCCATGGCTCGGTCGTAGTTCTCCCGCTCGGCTTCGATCGCCGCAAGGAAGCGCTTGACCAGCACCGGCTCTTTGACTCGTTCGAGGGCGTCTTCGAGAGCGCGCTTGGCGTCGTCGGCTCGATCCTGCTGCCTGACAACCATCGCGTACTTGATCCATGGCCAGGCTTCCGTCGGGTCCTGGTCAATCACCTCTCGCCACAAACCGGGAAGCTCGTGCTGCCGCTTCTGCTCGATGAGAATGGGAGCCAAGAGGTCCAGGGAGGGCTTCTCCGGGCCTTCGTACTGCGCTGCTTTCTTGAACGAGATCTCCGCATTGGCCAACATCCCCATCTGCTGCTGCACCAAGCCAAGCCGCGTGTAGAGGGCCGCAAGGAAGCTGGGGTCCATGCCGCTCGTCGCACCGCCCGTACCGACGTCGGCTACATTGATCTCGTCGCTGGCTGGAGTTGGCGTCTGGGCGTCTGCAGAGGCAACCTTGTGGGAGTCCGCCAAGAATGCAGCTTTGTCGAACGCCTGGACAGCCTCTGGAAGTTTGTTCTCCGCCACATACAGCTCACCCAGCAAGTAGAACGGTCGCGGATCCTCGGGCACGCCAGCCGCCAGAGACTTGAGCCGGTCTTCGATCACTCGAGGGTCGCCGACTCGAAGCGCGATGGCCAGCTGACCCAAGCGCAGGCCCGCCTCGAACGCGCCGGCAAACGAGTTGTCTTCCTTGAGAGCCGCCAAGAAGTGGTCGAAGGCGGCACCAAGGTCGAGGTCCTTCCGAGATCGAGGCCCCGCCTGCTGAAGATAGGAAATCGTGTCGTACCCTTCGAGGAAGTGGAGGAACGCTTCCGCATGATCGGTCCCGAAACGAATGGAAGGCTCCGCCTGGTCCGCTCCGATCGTTGAGCGAAGGTCGGCGTACGCATTCTGCAGGGCTTGGAACAGCCCGTCCTTCACGAAGTCATAGGTCTGCGTAGAGCCGCCCGGATTGCCCTGAGTTGCCACGCGGACGTTCAGCGTGAACGCTTCGCCCGTGCCCGTCAGCAAGCCGTCAATCAGAAAGTCCGACTCGGTCTTGGTGAGCACGTCCTCCATCATCTCTTCCGAGTTCATCTCGGGGGGCAACGCTCCATAGATGGCGACGCCTTCGCCGTTGGAGCCTTGCGTGGTGAGGTATGAGGCATACTGCGCTTCGACGCCCTCGAGTCCCAGGAACTGCTCGCAGAGCAGGCTAGACAGTTGGCGCCCCAAAGCGGGAGAGATCGCCTCAGTAACATTAAAGGGGAGAAAAGTGACCTTCGACATGACGGAACCTAAAGCGAGTTTATCTAATGAGAGCCGCCTGATACCCAGCGAAGAGGCGATGATGGCTTTGGGCGCCGAACTTGCCGCCAGGGCCCGCCCCGGAGTTGTCCTTCTTCTCCAAGGGGAGCTTGGCGCAGGAAAGACCACGCTGGCGAGGGGTTTTCTCCGCGCGCTCGGATACGAAGGCGAGGTGCGATCGCCCACGTTCAACCTTCTCTGGCTGTACGAAACCGAGCCACCGGTATGCCACGCGGATCTCTACCGGCTCGATCGGCCCGAACAGGTCGAGGACCTCGGGCTCCACGAGTACTTCGAAACGCACGCCGTCCTCGTCGAGTGGCCGGAGAGAAACTTCGACGCGTTCCCGGAGGATGCGATTCGCGTGCGGATTGAGGTTCTTTCTGACGGCCAGCGCCGCGTCTCCATCGCCGGAGGGAAAACCTCGTGAAGCCGTTCCTCGTTTTGTCCACCAGCAGCCCCCGAGTCGCCGTCGGCGTGATCGGGGAAGACAATTCCGGCCAACTCCAGATGCTCAGCAAGGAAGGTGCTTTCGTAGAGCGAAACGCCGAAGAAGCAACATTCTTGCTTTTGCACGAGGCGCTGGACAAGGCTGGGGCGCGCCTCGAGGATCTCGTAGGGATTGTTGCCGACGTTGGGCCTGGTTCGTTCACGGGAGTTCGAGTGGGCGTCACGATTGCGAAGACGCTGGCATGGGCGAAAGGGCTCCCTGTTGCCGGCATCCGCTCGTTTGCACTCATCGGCGAACCGCCGGTCGCCGTACCCTCCCGGAAGGGGCGCTACTTGGCGCTGCACACCACAGGCGAGGTGGAAGAGGTGGACGACGTGACGG
>RFHN01000224.1 GCA_003695835.1 Armatimonadota bacterium | reverse complement strand
CTTGATCTGCTCGGCGAGGGAAACCGCGTTCATCGGACCGGTGCCGCCCGAGCCTTTCGTGTCAATCATCGTTATCTGCTCGATTCGGCTCTGGGCGATGGACTCGGTCAGGATTTCGACGATGCGGTCCAGCTTCTGAACGAGGAACACCTCGCGGGCATTGGGGCCGGCGGACTTCCATGCGGTCGCCAGTGTGCGGAGGGCGTCTGCGCGGGCGGCGCCATCTTGGACGATCGGCGCGGCGTCTGCCTTTGCCTGGGCTTCCATCGCCTCGCATTCCGCCTTGGCCGGGGCGACGACGTCGGCTTCGAGCTGGCGCCGAACCTGCTCGACCCGAGCCTTCTGGACTTCGACCTCCGCCTGGGCCTGGGCCACCGCTGCGGCGACCTTCGCCTTCTCTTCTGCCACAAGAGCGTCTCGGCGCGTCAAGGTATCGGCGAGGCGCTTCTCCGCGTCCGCCTTCGCGACCTCAATCGCTGCGTTGACCTGAGCTTCGACCTCTCGAAGGCGGTTCTCCGCTTGGGCGACGGCCGCGTCCGCCTGGGCGATCGCCTCGGCGATGCGCGCCTCGCGAATGATCTCGGCAGACTTGATCCGTCCGATCGAGTCCAAGTACTTCACCTCGTCGGAGACGTGTTGGATCTTCAACGTGTCCACGACGAGGCCGAGGGCCGTCATGTCGTGCTCGACTTCGTGTACGAGCTTTTCGGCGAAGAGGATGCGATCCTCGTTCACCTCTTCCGGAGTGAGCGTAGCGAGGACGCCTCGCAGACTGCCCTCGAGCGTCGCCTTCGCGATCTGCATGATCTCAGCGCGGGACTTTCCCAAGAAGCGCTCGATGGCGTTGTTGAGCACCGGCTCGTGCCCCGCGATTTTCACGTTTGCCACGCCGGCGACCGTAAGGGGAACACCGCCTTTCGAGTAGGCGTTGTGGGCGGTTACGTCAATCACCATGTTTGTGAGGTCGAGACGATCCACGCGCTCAAAGATGGGTCGTCGGAAGCCCTTCCCTCCCTTTACGATGCGGTAGCCGAACACGCGATCGCCCATGCGCCGTCGCTTGCCGCTGAAGATCAGGACCTCATTCGGCTCGCAAATGTAGATCAGGGTGCGGATGTTCAGAAGGAACAGCAAGGCGAAGAACGCCAGCGTCCCAAGAATGATTCCCAATGCGACCATCATGATTGCTCACCTCCGTCGGTGGTTGGTTTGCCGGAGATTTCGGCAGCGATGTCGATACCGGTGGTTCGTTTGACGGCATCGAAGACGGTTTCCATCATGGCGGGGTAGGCGCCCACGTACGCGCTGAGAGTCTTGCCCTCTCCGCTGTCGATGACGTTGAGGTTCTCGACTTGAACGCGTGCGATGCCGGCCGCCGCCTTGCTCAAGAGCTTGTCAATGTCCTCGATCAGGTACACGCTGAGCGCGTGCTCTCCGGCCTCCCTCCAGGCTTCATGCAGCTTTCGGAACGCTTCGGCCAGTGCGGCGCCCTGTTCGCGGATGCTGGCGGCCTCGCCGCGCGCACGAAACTCGCGAGCCACCTTTTCCGCCTCCGCCGGCAGAACCGTGTCGGCTTGGAGGCGGATCGCTTCGAGTTCGGTGCGGATTTTCTGCAGCTCTTGCTCCGCTGTGGCTCTGGCTTCTCGGGCGGCCGCGAGAGTTCGTTCTTCTTCAGATTGGACCTTGGCTTCGAGGTCGGCTTGGATCCTCCGGAGTTCGTTCTGGAGTTGGGCGATCTTGGCTTCGGCGTTGGCGCGAGTAACGTTCGCCCGTCCCATGTTCTCGGCCTCCGCCTGCTCCGCGTCGCGCCTCGCGTTGCTCTCGGCGATTTCGGCGTTGCGGATGACGTTGGCGATCGCCTTCCTACCGATCGAGTCGAGATAGTCCACCTCGTCGGAGACGTGCTGAATCTTGAGCGTATCGAGGTGGATGCCCAGTTTGCGCAAGTCCTCTTCGGACTCTTGGGCGAGCTCGGATGCGAACTTGAGCCGGTCCTCGTTCACCTCTTCGGGCGTCAACGTTGCGAGCACGCCGCGGAGGTGGCCTTCGAGGGTCTCCTTTGCAACGCGGCGGATCTCTTCCGGGTCCCTTCCGAGGAATCGCTCGATCGCGTTCCCGATGAGGATGGGGTCGCTCGAGATCTTCACGTTGGCAATCGCCTCCACGTTGAGCGGAATGCCGCCCTTGCTGTAGGCCCCTCGAATCGAGATCGGCACCTCCATCGTGTTGAGACTCATCCGAGAGACTCTCTCGATGATCGGCATCCGTAGCCTGCCGCCGCCGAAGATCGTCGTGTACCCGCGCACTGTGCCATCCGGCATTCGATACCGCCGGCCCGAGAAGATCAACACTTCGTTTGGCGGGCAGATGTGAAGCAGGTGCTTGAGAATCAGGGTAACGGCGACGAGCAACCCAAAGACCAGAACCGCCCAGAAGATGACGGCCCCACCCTGTTGAGCCAAGCCTTGGAGCTCGTCGGCAGTCACTTGTGCTATGTTCAGCATCGCAATCATAGTGTCGTTCTCCTTACCACATGTTTCCCTTTGGTTCGACCCGAGCGACCGTTCCTTCAAGCCCTACGATGACCACCTCCGCGCCGACCGGCAGCGGCGCCTCGGTGTCGGCCGTAGCCAGGAGGTCAATCGTTTCGCCTTTGACGGTACACCGAATCTTCCCTTCGCTTCCCGGTTGGATGGAAACGGTGACACGCGCGTCCGAACCGAGTAGGTCCTGGCTCGAGACGCTGCTGTCGGTTTCTGAGACTTGTAAGTAGCGAATGGCGTAGGCGACCGCGATCCCGCCGACCGCGCCGATCCCAAAGGAAAGAATGGCAACGGTCGCGGATGCCAAGTCGGTGAAGAGCGTCAAGAGCGTCCCCAAGACACCGGTCAGCGCGGCGAAATACGTCCAGAAGCGGAGGCTGAGGAACGGGAGCCAGATGTCGGAGGCGGGCACGTCCCCGTCATGGGCGGGTTCGATGTGAAGATCGTGATCCGCACTCATCTCCCCGTCGAACGCGACGTCGCCGTGGTCCATGGCGTGGTCATGCCCGCCGAAGGCGGAGAGAAGAATCAGCCCTCCCCCGACAAGACCCAAGACAATGTACAGAGCCAGCATGTCAGCGCCCCCAAACTGGGGTTTCCCAAAGAAGAGTACCTGGGATTTGTGCCAACGGTTGCGGTGTAGACTACGGACGTGGACGGTCAAACGGTCGTGCGGACGGTGTTTCTCAAGGGCCTGGAGGTTTACGCGTATCACGGCGTAACATCCGAAGAGCAGCAGCTCGGACGTCGTTTCCGAGTGGATGTCGAGGTGGACGTTCCCGCCGATCGAAACTGGCTGGAGGACGATCTCTCCCAGACCGCGGACTACGGCCGGATCGCGGACGCTGTGATGCGGATCGCGGGGGGAGAGCGCCACAAGCTCTTGGAGACCCTTGCGGAACGAATCGCGGTGGAGATTCGCAACGTTTCGCCCCTTTCGACGCGCATTCGGGTTACCGTAGAGAAGCTCCACCCGCCCCTGCCCGGCACGATCGAGTCGGCCGGAGTGACGGTCGAGAAGCGATTCAACGGGCTTTAGCGGAAGAAGTCGAATCGCTCGAGGCGTTCGCGGACATCCTTGAGGAACATGCCTGCGAGGGCGCCATCCACCAAGCGGTGATCATACGACAGCACGAGATACATGATGGGCCGCACGGCGATCATCCCGTTCTCGGCCACCGGCGTCTGCTTGATGGCATAGGTGCCGAGGATGCCGGCCTGCCCCGGCGGAATCATCGGCGTCCCAAAGAGCGCCCCGTAGGAACCGGGGTTGGTTAGCGAGAACGTCGCTCCCTGCATGTCCGAAATCTCCAAAGAGCCGGACCGAGCCTTGCTGGCGATCGTTTCGAGGTCCTTCGCGATCTCGACCAACGTCTTGTCCTGGCAGTCGCGAATGACTGGGACGACGAGGCCTTCGCTGCCATCTCCGAGAGCGACGGCCACACCCATGTTGACCTTGCGATTGACGGTGATGCTGTAGTCTTCGTGGAAGGCGCTGTTCAACATCGGGTACTTGAGCAGCGCTTCCGTCGCCGCCTTGATGAAGAACGGCGTGTAGGTCAGCCGGACGCCGTACATCTCTTGGAACGACTCTTTGTTCGCCGTCCGGAACTCGACCAAGCGGGAGACGTTGACCTCCGTAACGGTCGTGACCGAAGGGATGGAGTTCGCCCGGTTCATTGCCTCGGCGATGGCTCGCCGGAGGCCGGTGAGTCGAATCGTTTCGGTATCGCCAGCCGGTACGGCTTCCGGCTTGGGCTGCTCCCTCGGTGTCTCGGGCGGGGCCTGCGACGCGGGCCGGGATTCGCTGACGACCACCTGGGGCGTCGGCTCCGCTTTCGGCGCTTCCGCTGGCTGCTCGGCCGGTGCAGCCGGCTTCGGCGCCACACCCTTGCTTGCGAGATAGGCCTCGAGATCGGCCTTGGTAACCCTGCCTCCCTCTCCGCTCCCTGGAATTCGGGACACCTCTTCCTCGGTCAAACCGTGCTCCTTCATCATCGCACGGACGACCGGTGAGAACCATTTTCGCTCTTGATGCTCCGCGGCAGGCGCCGGGGCCGGTTCCACCTGCGCCGCTGCCTGGGCGGGCGCTTCCGCCTGCGACGGCTCGCTGGGCTTCGGCGCTGGCGAGCCACCCTCGTCCAGGACCTCGCCTTCCTGCCCGATGTAGCCGAGGGGCTTGAACACTTCGACGTTTTCGCCCTCCGGAACGAGAATCTTCAGTAGCACGCCGGATGCGGGCGCCTGAAGCTCCGTGTTCACCTTGTCGGTCATGATTTCGACGACAGGCTCGTCCTCCTTGACGGGGTCGCCTTCCTTCTTGAGCCACCGGCTCACCGTCCCTTCGTGGACGCTTTCGCCGAGTTCGGGCATTAAGATTGGTTCAGCCATAGTGTTTTAGAATTTCGCAATGCGCAGCGCCGTCTCATAGATCTGCTCGACGCTCGGCAAGACAGCCAGCTCCAGCGGTTGCACCCACGGGACTGGAGTGTCCGCCCGCGTCACGCGTAGCGGCGGCGCGTCGAGGTACTCGAAGCAGTTCTCGTTGATCCGGGCGATGACCTCGCCGGCGAAGCCACAAGTCCGGCTCGCCTCGTTCACGACCAACACCCGTCCGGTCTTCTTGACCGACCGATAGATGGTCTCCTCATCCAGCGGAACGAGGGTGCGCAGGTCAATCAGTTCCGCCTCGACTCCGTCATCGGCCAGCATTCCGGCCACCTTTATGCACATATGCATCGGGTTGCCATACGAGATGATCGTGATGTCCGACCCCTCCCTCACGACGCTGGCAGAACCGAGGGGCACATACGTGTCTTCCGGGATCTCCTCCTCGATCTCCCGTTTGCGGTAGAGGTCCTTGACCTCGTAGAAGATCACCGGGTTCGGGTCCCTGAGCGACGCCACCATGAGACCGTAGGCATCGCGGGGCGTGCTTGGGCAGACGACCTTGAGGCCGGGCGAATGGGCGAACCAGGCTTCGTTCTGCTGGCTATGGTAAGGCCCACCGCCGCCGTACCCACCGCTCGGGCCTCGGATGACAATCGGGACAGACGCCTTCCCCGCGGTTCGATACGCCATCGTGGCAGCGTTGTTGACGATCTGGTCGAAACCGCACGAAATGAAGTCAATGAACTGCATCTCGACCATGACGGTTCGCCCCCGGAGCGCCATTCCGATTGCAGAGCCGACGATGGCGGCTTCACTGATCGGCGCGTCAATCACTCGATCGGCGCCGAATTCCTCCTGGAGGCCCTCGGTGACGCCGAAGGCGCCGCCCAGTAAGCCGATGTCCTCGCCGATGCAGATCATGTCGGGGTTCCGCTGCATCTCGAGGCGGATCGCGTCCTTCAGCGCGGTGAGGTAGTTCTTCTTTTCAATCGGAGGGGCAGCGATTTCTGGGCTCATCCTTGCTTGTCCTCCACAAAGACCCACTGGAACGCCTCCTCGGCGGCGGGCAACGGAGCCTTGATTGCGAACTCAACGCCCTGCTTGAGGTACTCGACCACTTCGGGCGGGAAGTCTTCGTCGGTGGTGCTCGGCGCGTCTTTCCCTTCCGGGGAGTAGCGAGCCGCCTCCTCTTCCGAGAGAACGCCTTGCTCCACAAGGTACCGCTTGAACACGGCTATCGGGTCTCTGCTGCGCCCCTTCTCGACTTCGTCAGATGGGCGATAGCGCGCGGCTCGGTCGTCATCGTGGTCGCCATGCCCGTAGGCGCGGAACGTCTTGCACTCGATCAGCGACGGTCCCAACCCTTTACGCGCCCGGTCTACCGCCCACATCGTCTTGTCGTACACATCGAGGACGTCCTGGCCGTCGGCGATGAGGCCGGGAATTCCGTATCCCTTCGCGCGGTCCGCCACGTCCTTGGTGGGGCACTCGAGGTGTACAGGCGTGCCGTAGGCCCATTGGTTGTTCTCGATGACGACGATGACCGGGAGCTTGTGCACGGCTGCAAGGTTCACGGCCTCGTGGAACACGCCCTGGGCGGTCGAGCCTTCGCCGTTGTAGGTCAAGACGACATTGTCCAAACCGCGGAGCTTGAAATCGTAGGCGACGCCACAGGCGACGGGAATCGTGCCCGCAAGCATGCTCGTGCTCGGGATAATTCCGCGTTCGATGTCGCCGATGTGAGACCAGTTGTCCCGAGCGCGGCCGGGAGAGGTTGCCTTGCCCCAAACCTGCGAGCAGACCTCCTCGATCGACATTCCCCGCGCGAATGTCTTTGAGGAAGAAGGCCGGCATGTCGCGGTGAATCGGGCTAATCCAGTCGTCCGATTTCAGCCCAAAGAGCGTTCCGACGAGGATCGCCTCCTGATTGTGAGAGGAATAAAGCGTGCCGCGAAGACGCCCCCGGCGCTTCTCCTTGATCAACCGGACGTCAAAGTAGCGGGCGAGGTACAGCTGAAGCAGTAGCTCCTTCAGGTCCGCCGGAGTGAGGGTATCTCTCGGCCGCCCGGCTGTGCCTTGCTCTCGGTTGTCTTCCGAACTCTCCGACGAGGTTACAATGCTCTTCGCTTTCAAATCTGAACGGCTCCTGACCAGTTGACGCCTGCCTGACTTGGTGGGCAAAGTATACCCTTCTACGCAAGTCAAGCGACGCAACGTTCTTAGGAACATTATCGGCGCGGCGGACGTCTAATGAACCGTGCGCACTCCGTATCGTTGGGTCGTCGTTCTTGCAAGCCTTTTCGGCGTATCCGCCGCGTGGGCTCAAGCCGTCGTGGATCCGGATCAGGTCATCGGCGCCGCAGTTGGGAATACCCTTGCGCAGCCCTACGTATTCATCGAGCAAGTCGGCTGGGAGAACCTTCGCGGCAACCGCGTGGCCGATCATTTGACCCGCGTCTGGATCGAGTCGCCGAACCGCGTGTACCTGGAGGCCTACAAGGACGGCGCCCTTCTGCTGCGCGTCGTCGCGGACGGATCCAAAGTCTGGCGGTACGATGCCGTCCGGAACGAGTACTCTTTCTCGCAGCAGCCAGGAACCCTGTCGCAAACGTTCCAGGTCATGGCGGCGTGGTCTCGCAAGGAGGATCAGCACCTACTCAGGCTCCTCGCCGGTTCCAGCAACTGGCTCATCCTGCCGGATGTGTACTACATGCCCTCTTCCGCTACGATCAACGAGGTGTTGAAAGAGCGCGTCAAAGCCGTCGGCGCTGACTGGCGCGGCGAGAAGCACACGTTCCGATTCGACGACTTCTATCCCGCCGGGAAGATGCAACGGCTGACGCTGGAGGCAAAGCGCGACACACCGAACGGCCTCTCGCATACGTACTTCGATAGCCAGTTCAGCTATCCCGCTGGCTTTTCGTTCACGATCCAGTTCACTCCGCCGCCCGGGGCCAAGCCAGCCGCAGACCTCCCAGGCCGGATCGGCGGTGGCTAAAGCAGTTTTCGCCTCAGCGAAAGAGGTAACCAGGTCACTCCAATCCGCAAGAGCGACTTGAGACGCAGGGGGTTGAGCCGCAGAGAGCGAAGATACGCCCTTCTGGCTCGCCCCGGCTCACCGAGAATCGAGTACAGCGACCCCAGGCACGCGAAAGAGTGAGCCAACGCCCGTTTCATCGCCGCCGGGTCCGGCGCGTGTGCGATCAGCTCTTCCGCCCGGGAGGTCCATGCCTCCCGAATGAAGACCTCTTCGCGATACTTCGGCTCCAGCTGATAGATCGTGTTCGTGCCGTGAACTCGGTAGTAGGTTAGCTCTTCGTCCACGAAACCGACCGTGCCCTTTTCGGCGAGGCGCAACCACATGTCCCAATCGCCAAGGATCTTCAGGTTCTCGTTGAAGCCGCCGAGATCTCGGGCGAGGTCCCGTCGAAACAGAACCGAAGAGGCGATGGCGGTGTTGTTCGCAATAAACGTCGTAAGGTGCTGCCCAGATTCCATCCGCGGAAACGGAAACCCCATAGGCTCGCCGCTGATTCGATTGCCGTCGTCGTCTATGAAAGCGCCGAAGGTGTGGCAAAAGGAGTGGTTCGGATGAAGGCGCATCTCGTCGAGCTGACGCTCCAGTTTCGTCGGCGCCCACTTGTCGTCGCTGTTGAGTACGGCGCAGTATTCGCCCTCCGCCATCTCCATCGCCTTGTTGAGAGAGCCATAGGTTCCGAGGTTTCGCTCGTTGACGTAGAGCCTGATCTGGGGTTCGTAGGACCGCAGGATCTCTCGTGAGGCGTCCGTGGAGCCGTCGTCCACGGCGATGATCTCCACCTGCTCGTACGTCTGCGAGAGAGCGCTCTCGACGCACTCGCGGAGCCACCGCTCATGATTGTAGCTCGTCAACAGCACACTAACGAGCGGCTTACTCATCCTGATACTCCACCACGTCGCGGAGGCCACGATATCTCTCGTTGACGTCCATGCCGTATCCGACGACGAACTTGGGCGGAATCTCAAACCCAACCCAGTCAGGCTTGACCTCGCCCCGATGAGCGTTCGGCTTGAAGAAGAGAGACGCGATCCGCAGAGAGCGCGGACCGCGCGCCGAGAGCAGACGATGGAGATAGTCGAGCGTCAGGCCAGTGTCTACGATATCTTCGACGAGGACGAGGTCTCGACCCGTGATGTCGGTCGCAAGGTCCAGGACGATCTCGACTGCTCCGGAGGATTGAGTCCCTTGATAACTGCGCACGGCGAGGAAGTCCACCTCGAACGTGGGCGGCAATTCGCGAACCAGATCAGCCAGGAACAGGAAGGAGCCTTTCAGG
>RFHN01000223.1 GCA_003695835.1 Armatimonadota bacterium | reverse complement strand
TTGCTCTGCTTGATGATCTCCACGGCGCCCCAAGTGCTTACGTGAAGAATGTGCAAAGGGCAACCGGTCTCCAAGCTCAGCATGCAGTTCCGGGCCACCATGATGTCTTCCGCTGCCCTCGGCATCCCGGGAAGCCCCAACAGCTCGCTGATGGCTCCCTCATTCATGGATCCGCCTTCGGTCAGCGAGAAGTCCTCGCAGTGAACCGCCACAGGAAGGTCCAACTGGCGGCAGATCTCCATGCATCGCAGCATGACCTGGGCGTTTTGAATGGGGAACGCGTCGTCGCTGGCCGCGCAGATGCCGGCGCGCTTGAGCGCGGCGAGGTCGCTCGGCTGCTCGCCCTTCATGCCTTTCGTGAGCGCGCCGATCGGTTGAACAAACACTCCGCCGGCCTCGGGCGAAGCGCTCTTGTCCAAAATGAAGTCAATCAGCGCGGGATTGTCCAGCGGAGGATTCGTGTTCGGCATGCAGCAAACGGTGGTGAAGCCGCCCGCCGCCGCCGACTGCGTTCCCGTGAGGATCGTCTCTTTGTGGCTGAATCCGGGTTCGCGCAAGTGCACGTGCAGATCCACGAGGCCGGGAGTGATCCACATCCCCGTGCAATCGTAGACCTCATCGGCATCGGAGAGGTCCGCGTCCGGCCCGACCTCGGCGATCTGGTCGTCCTCGATGACGACGTGCCCGACTTGCTCGAGATCCTGAGACGGGTCGAGAATCAAACCGTTCTTGAGCACTACCTTCATACCGCCACCTCGTGCTTCGCCTTGCTCCCCTCGAACAACCAGGTGAAGACGGCCATCTTGACGTACACGCCGTTCTCCACCTGCTGGTGAATGACGGACTGCGGCCCATCGGGGACCCGATCGTCGAACTCCAATCCACGGTTCATGGGTCCGGGATGCATGACAAGGCAGTCCTCAGCCGCGAACCGGATCGTGCGTTGATTAATCTGATACATTGAAGCGTATTCACCCAAACTGGAGATCAATCCCTGTCCCATTCGTTCCTTCTGAAGGCGCAACGCCATCACGACGTCGGCGCCTTCGAGTGCGGGAAAGAGGTCGTAGTGCAGCGTCGCGGGAAGCCTTCCTGCGAGACGAGGCATCAAGGTGCGCGGACCGACAAGGTGCACGTCGGCGCCCATTTTCGAAAGAAGCCACATGTTGCTTCGCGCAACCCGGGAATGGAGCACGTCCCCCACGATCGCCACTTTGAGCCCGTTGATCTTCCCCTTTCGTTCCAAAATCGTCATACCGTCGGTGAGCGCTTGGGTGGGGTGCTCGTGCATGCCATCTCCCGCATTGATAACCGGCCCATGGAAGCACCGCGCGGCAAGATACGGGGCGCCGCTGCAATGGTGCCGAATCACGAGCGCGTCAATCCCTTCGTGCATCAACGTCAACACCGTGTCCTTCAGGGACTCGCCCTTGCGCATACTCGAACCCATCACGCCAAAGGTGCAGGTATCCAGCCGCAAGCGACGGGCGGCCTGCTCGAAGCTCACGCGCGTCCGCGTGCTGTTCTCCATGAACATCATGCCGACAACCTTTCCCGCAAAGCTGGGCAAAGGCTGTTGCTTCTGCCAAGCCGTCTTCATCTCCAGCGACAGCTTCAACAGCGTCTCGATGTCCTCTTTCGGCAACTCTCGAATACTTAAGAGATGCATGTTCCCTCCCTCTTCACAATCACAATCGAATCTTCGCCTGCCGACTCGCTGAGGCGCACGTCCACCCATTCCTCTTCGGGCACCTCGAGCTTCAAGCCAACGTAGTCCGGCTGAATCGGCAACTCCCGGCCTCCACGATCCACAAGGACCGCCAGCCGTACGGAGGCAGGTCTGCCATGGTGCATGAGGGCGTCCAACGCGGCGCGCACGGATCGGCCGGTCATGATGACCTCGTCTACCAATATCACTTTCTTCCCAGTCACGGCGAACGGGATCTCGCTCTTGTCGTCCTCGACCTTCCCTTCCAAGTCATCCCGATACGGACGAACGTCGAGGCTTCCGCAAGGGATGGTGACCCCCTCGATCTGCGTCATCGCAAAGGCAAGCCTACGCGCTACGGGATACCCGCGCGCCAGGATGCCCACCACGACGAGGTCCTCAGCCCCCTGGTTGCTCTCCAGAATCTCGTGAGCCATCCTGCCGAGCGTCCGTCGAATGTCGCTCGCGTCTATGCGCCGTTCAGCCATCGGTCGCATTATGACTGCCGCGGACTTGCCCATGCGAAAGCAGTCAGAATGGGCGGAATGAAAACCGGCGTTTGGCTCAGTGCGACGGTCACGGCGTTCGTGATTCTGTCCGTACTCGCGCGCGAGATCTCGGTCCCGCCTGAGCAGATCGGTACGGCTTCGGTGGTCGCCACCGTTTTGTTCATGTTCTTGCCGGTATGCGGCATCTTCCTGGCGGCGACTCTCCCGTGGACGCCGCGCTCGGCTGCTCTTGTCCTGGCTGCCGGATTGTCGCTCGTGCTCCTGCTGCCCCTTGCGCAAAACGCGGTTGCGCCGCCTCTTTCGAGCGCCATCCACGCGCTGCTTCAGCTCGCGCGCATCGCCTGGCCCGTCTGCCTTGGCATTCTCGTCGGAACTCTGATTCGGGACAAGAACCTGCTTCTGCCGATTGCAATCTTCCTCGCGACATTCGACGTCTTGCTCGTGCTGGCGCCGTCCGGCGCAACGAAGACGATGATGCAAAAGCCGATCACGCGAAACGTCTTCAACGCCCTCGCGTATGAAGTCCCTCGGCCTCGAGCTACGACAGAGGCCCCGAAAATCCGAGCGCAAACTCTCGCTCAGATCGGGCCAGCCGATTCGCTCTTTCTGGCGATGTTCGCCTTCTGCCTCATCCGCTTTCGCATGCGCTTCAAAGAGACCCTCGGTTGGATGGCGCTGGTACTGAGTCTATACCTCATGATTGTCATCTTCGCAGGTGATCGCTCGCTATTCGGGCTGCCCCTCAAGATGCTCCCCGGCCTTCTACCGATGGGTGCGGTCGTTCTCCTCGTGAATCGAAAAGAGTTCCAGCTGACGGCGGAGGAAAAACGACTGACGTGGGGCGTCGCGATCGTCTGCGCCCTGCTCATCCTGGGTGCCTTCCTCCTTCGCAGACCAGCCGCCGAGGCTCGTCGGCTGCCGCCCGACCCGTCGCCGAGTCCGTCAGTTCGCAGCCTCGACGATGCGTCGAATTCCATCCGGGCCGATGGCGTACGCGCCATCGCTTAAGCCGCTCATGCCCGGCCGGTCTGGCGGCAAAGGCGCACAGCAAACGACGGGAAAGCGCCTGGAGTACGCCGCCGAACGAACGTCGGCGTCCTTTCCTTTGACAACAACCACCGGCTCGAGGAGCGCACTCAGCCCAACGAGCAGGCCAGCCCCAGCTGGGCCAAGGCGCGCCGGAACGGATGCGTATCGCTGGGCGATACGCTGCGCTTCCGCGACCAGTCCGTTGTCGCCGACGACGCGCCCCGCTTCCACCAACGTGCGCAGCAACACGGCAACGAGCGCTTCGTCCGGCGAGTCTCCCACCGGCTCGACACCCGAGACGAAAGTCAGGAAGTCGTAACGCGACCGCAGATTGCACCAAACGCGGCCTTCCTCACCGAACAGTTGGAGCGCCCTGTGAAGCAGTTGCGTGCACTGCTTCAGGTCATCGCGATTCCCTGTGGACAGGTAGCTTTCCCAGAACGCTCTCGCCAGCCACACATAACCGCCCAGGTATCCGGTTTGATGGAATCGGCCCCGCGCCGCGTGGGAGACGTCGCCGGAAAGAAGAAACACTCGTCGCGCCGATGCCAACGCTTTCTGGCCGGCGGCAATGTACCTCGGTTCGTCCAATAACCTACCTACGGCAAACAGCGCCGCGATGACCATTCCATTGTTTTCCGCATACAACTCAGGTGAGGGCGGGGGCGGTGAGTACCGGCGCGCCGGAGCGCTCAACTGCTTTAGGTCGCTTGCGATCTGATTGACCCGTTCCTGTCCGACCCCTGCCTGGAACGACGGAGCGCTCGCAAGCCGGTAGGCGCCGCTGTCGGCGTCCGGAACGAGGGCGGTCAACCTGCCGGACTCGCTCGCGAGACGGACATACGGCACGCCGTCCTCATCAGCCGGCAAGCTCACCGGAACGCCCAGGTAGAAGAGTCCTGTCGTCGGGTCGCGAACGTCCATCAGGATCCAGTCCAAGGTCTGCTGGGCGGTTTGGCGGAAGAGAGGTGCATCGTACACGAGCGAGGCCTTCGCATAAACGACCGCCAGCTGAGCCGACCGGCCAGCCAGCTTCCCGAAATC
>RFHN01000222.1 GCA_003695835.1 Armatimonadota bacterium | reverse complement strand
TCACCCGCGAAGGCGCCCCCCTTCGCATGCGGCGGTACGTGTACTCGGAGGCGTTCGCCGCGATCGGGATCGGCGCGTATGCGCACATCGTTGGAGACGAAGAGTTGGCGACTCGAGCGCGCTCGTTGTTCGACCGGTTCTGGGAGTGGAACACGAAGCCTGGCTTCATTGAACCGAAGGTGGATCCGCGGACGCGCCCGATGGCCGGAATCGGGCCGTACATGATCGCGTTGAACACCGCCCAATGCCTTCGAGACACGATCGGACACCCCCAGGCGGAAGCGATCGCCACCGAGTGCTGTGAGAAGATCGTAGGACTCTTCTTCCGCCCCGATTTGGAGGCGGTCTTGGAGGTGTGCGCTCCAGGCGGCGAGGTGTACGATCACTTCGATGGGCGGACTCTCAATCCAGGACACGCCATCGAGGCCGCCTGGTTCGTGATGGAGGAAGGCAGGCGGCAGGCAAGGGAAGAGTGGGTGAGGGCCGGCCTGGAAGCGCTGGACTGGATGTGGGCCCGTGGTTGGGATAAGGAATACGGCGGATTCTTGTACTTTGTAGACCTCAACGGCGGTTCTGTGCAGGAATACTGGCACAACATGAAGTTTTGGTGGCCCCACAACGAAGCGATGATCGCCGCCGACTTTGCGTACCGGATCACCGGGGACGAGCGATGGTTGATGCGGTTCGAGGAGGTTTGCGCTTGGAGTTGGCAACACTTTGCGGACCCGGCGTTCGGCGAATGGTACGGGTACCTGAACCGAGACGGTACACCTTCGAGCACGCTCAAGGGCTCGGTGTGGAAGGGGCCGTTCCACTTGCCGCGCGCGTTGCTGTCTCTCGTTTCAAGAATGTAATTCGGTTCTCTTGACAGAGTGGTTCCTTATGGAGTATCATTCTTGATAGAGAGTCAATGCAAACTAATACCCAAGAGGAAGCCATCGCACGATTGGCCCACTGTCTCAAGCAAGCGGGCCATCGCCTAACGCCGCAACGCCTGGCGATCTGTCGCGCTCTCATCGAGAGCGAGAATCACCCGACCGCGGCGGAGATCTTTGAACGCCTCCGCCCGGCGTACCCGACCATGAGCCTGGGAACGGTCTACAAGACGCTCCGGACCCTCGTGGAACTGGGGGCGATCCAGGAGATCGGCGACGCGGGGGACGGTGCGGAGCACTACGACGTGAACCTCCACCCTCACGTCAATCTCGTGTGCACACTTTGTAACTCGGTACGGGACATGGATTCCGCCGCGATCGAACAGGTCGCGGACGAGGTGGAGAGGAACTCAGGTTTCAGGATTCGAGGTGCCCGGATCGTGTACTACGGGGTCTGTCCGGACTGCGCGGGGAACGGAGGGTCGCGGTGAAGACTCCGACCGTCCAGCCACCGCCGGTTCCCGCAGCGCAAGCCGCATCGGCTTCTCTGTCGGGCGCGAGCGCCGAGCAGACGCGGGATCCACGCACCCGCATCGAGCCCGTCCTGACTGGCATTACTTTTCTTTCTTTGGTCTGCGCCTGGATCCTGGGGCAAGGCCCTCTGGCGCTCGCCTGCCTGCTGGTTGCGTACGTCGCAGGTTCGTACTACGGCGTCGTGGATACCATCGCCGCTGCCCGCGAACGTCGGATTGATGTCAATCTTCTGATGATAGTGGCGGCGCTCGGCGCGGCGGCAGTGGGCGAGGCGATCGAGGGCGCTACTCTTCTGTTTCTCTTTTCTCTCTCGAATACGCTGCAGCAGTTCGCGCTGAACCGCAGTCGTCGCGCCGTGCGAGAGCTGATGAAGCTTCAACCCGAGGTTGCAACGCGCGTCGGTCCGGAGGGGTTGGAGGTCGTGTCGGTCTCCGACCTTGTCGTAGGCGACCATATTCGCGTGGTGCCGGGAGATCGAATCCCGGCGGACGGTCGCGTGGTCAGCGGATCGAGCCATGTGGACGAGTCCGCAATGACGGGCGAATCGCTACCGGTGCGGAAGGAACCGGGGGACGAAACGTTCGCCGGCACGGTGAACGGCGACGGCTCGCTGGTGATCGAGGTTACACGCCCCCAAAAAGAGACGTTGCTGGCGCGGGTCTTGCAGCTCGTAGAGGAAGCCCAGGCATCCAAAGGAAGAACACAACGCTATTTGGAGAGATTCGAGCAATGGTACGCCATCGTCGTCTTGCTCATCTCGGCGTTGACAGGTCTTGGCCTCTTCCTGAGCGGCTGGGCTTGGGGCGAGGCGTTCTACCGAGCGATGACGCTGCTCGTCGTGGCTTCGCCCTGCGCTCTGGTCATCAGCACCCCTGCCACGATGCTCTCCGCGATCGCTGCCGGAGCGAGAAGCGGCGCCCTGTTCAAGGGTGGGGACCCGGTCGAGCAACTCGCTTCAGTCAAAGCGATCGCTTTCGACAAAACGGGCACGCTGACCGAGGGCAAACTGGCCGTGCGAGGTCTGCATCTGCTCCGCGCTGACGAGGAAGGGGCGGTGTGGCAGCGGATCGCTTCCGCGCAGGCGCTCTCGGAGCATCCGATCGCGAAAGCGATCGCCGAGGCGGCAGCCGCGCGAGGCGTCCAGCCCCTCCCGCTCGAGGAGTTCCGAGCAGTGTCCGGTCAGGGCGTGGTTGCCATACAAGACGGAGTCGAGATCCGGATCGGGAATGAGCGATTGTTCGAGGGTCTGGATTGGGTGCCGACCGTTTTGGAAAAGATTGAGGAATATCGCGGCCAAGGGCTGACGTCGGTAGTGGTGGCGTTCGACTCCGAGCCTGCCGCGATCGTGACGGTGGCGGATTCGGTCCGACCGTCGGCCCGTCCCGCAATCGAGCAGCTTCATCGTGAGTTTGGTGTTCCTTGCGCACTCATCACTGGCGACGCGAGGGCGGTTGCGGAATCGGTTGCCGCGGATGTGGAGATTGACGAGGTGTACGCGGCCCTGCTCCCGGACGAGAAGCTCCAACCGCTGCGCGACCTCCACGAACGATACGGCTCGGTGGCGATGGTGGGCGACGGCATCAACGATGCGCCCGCGCTGGCGACGGCCGATGTCGGCATTGCGATGGGCGCGGGTACGGACGTCGCGCTTGAAACGGCCGATGTCGTGCTCGTTGGTAACGACCTGACTTCGGTTCCTTATGCCGTTGGGCTTGCTCGTCGCGCCCGGAAAATCCTGATCCAGAACATCGCTTTCGCCTCGGCCGTTGTCGTTGCGTTAGTAATACTAACTTTTGCAGAGAATTTGCGCTTGCCGACTGCTGTGGTTGGGCACGAAGGAAGCACCGTACTGGTCGTACTGAACGGATTGCGCTTGTTGGCTTACCAAAAGCGAACCTGAACTATGCCCGGACGAAGCGGCTGAGCACGGGGCGGATCGCAGCCACAATGCGGTAGCCCAGTTCCACGGCCCATACGAGCGGCGGATACTTGAGCGCTCGAGTCCAACCGTAGCCGGGTAGACATCCAAGGACATAGAGAACCGCCCTCCCAGCAGCCACTGCCTCGCCGTTCGGCATCAGCACGTGCACGGCGCGGCGGCACCGCTCCCGCACGGGCTCAGGGACTCGGTCTGGGCGCGCCTCTTGGAACGGGAGGAACTCGAGACAACCCTTCTTGTCTCGCCGCCTGGCCCAGGCAGCACACGCCCGTCAGAACGGTCAGCCGCCGTCGTAGAGCACCAGCGGTTTGTCCGATACATTCATGCTCAACGCTGAATCTTGTATGTATCTTCGTGAGGGCGCACGGACCGGGCGAACCACTTCGGCCGTCGCAGGTTTCCGGGGCCGAACCGATCAGCCGGGCGGGTCATCGCAAGCCACTCGCGATACACCTCGATGCTCTTGTTCGTGTCCACGAAGACATCGCCGTATTGGTCCTCCGGATGCGCGCGCTGGACGGTTACGCGCTGGTGCCAGCAGTGCTGTCCGCTGATGGGATCGGGCTGCACGGGGAACGTCAAGTTTTGATGGACGCCGCCGTCGGTCCACCAGACGCGTTCGGTGTCAGGGTCCTTCGATCGCCAGGCGTGGATATCCTCGATTCTCCGGAACCGAAACACGCCGGGTCGGATCTCCTCGCGAACCACTTTGGCGCTCGCCCACTTGTCCGTGCCGATGTCATCGAAGAGACGCCAGCGGCCCAAGTGGTGCGAGCAGGCGACGATGTCGGGGCGGATGGCGTCGGTGACCCAAACCCTGTTGACGAAGTAGCCGATGCGCGTGGATACGCGCACGAGGTCTCCGGTTCGCACGCCGACCTTTTCGGCCAGGGAGGGGTGTATCCAGATGGGATTAGTGTTGGATATCTCGTACAGCCATTTCGCGTTCGCGCTGCGCGTGTGAATGAGCGTAGGCAGGCGAAACGTCGGCACGAGCACACATTCGTGCATCTCGGGGTCGGTGCGGTTCTGATGAACGTGGCTGGGAATGTACGTCGGCAGGTCGTATTCGGGCCATCCCCATTCCTCCATCGTACTGCTGTAGAGTTCCAGCCTCTTGGAAGGCGTCTTGAAGCCGGCTTTGGGAATGCCGTGTTCGACGATGCCGAGGAGCCGGCCGTCTTTGACGACGCCGCCGTCCGGTGATTCGGAGGCGCCTTCTGCGTCTTCAAGGGGAAGTGGGGAACGGAAGCTGCCGTACGCCTCGTCTTTGACGAGGAACGAGCCGAACTTCCGCATGTATTCAAGCGGCGTCAGGCCGTGTTTCGCGGCTTCCTCCGGCAAACCGGGCACGGAGTTCTCGAAGATCCATCGGTAGTATTCCTCGATCGTAATCTTTTCGCCCGGGCGGTAGGGGGACTCGAAGTACTGGCGGATTCCCAACGACCCGTCGGGGTCGATCCGCCAGGACAGTTCGATCCAGAACTCCCCTTCTTCCCACACTTCGCCTGGGTTGGCTTCATAGGTGTATTGCACCTTTTTGCCCAGCCTCTCCATGGCCACTCGCAGCACCGGTTGCCGGAACGAGATCCATTGCGCGGCGTGGGTCTCTTGGCTCATGAGGTCGTGACGCTCGGCGCCGTTGCCCATGGGAAGGACGTAGTCGGCGTATTGCGCCGTTTCGTTCCACACCGGTGTCAGCGCGGCGTGGAGACCGACAAGAGATTCGTCGCGGAGAACGCGCTCCCACATCATCCCGTCCGGGTTTGTCCAGACGGGGTTGTATACGCGAGTGAAATAGACGTCCACCTTGCCGCGCCCATCGAGAAGGAAGTGCGGCAGAAGATAGGACAGTTCGTGATAGGCGAGCGGGTACTCGAGCGGATAGAGCAGCTCGTTCCAGTGTTTCTGCGGTGGCGGCGCCGAAAACGGTTTGGGGACAAATTTGTTGTCTGCGTTGAGGTTTGTTCCCCCTTCGACGCCGACGGCGCCGACAAGAGTCAGCAGGAACTGCAAGCACCGAGAGACCTGCCAACCGCCAAGGTTGCCGGCGGCTGCATTCCGCCAGACGTGTGCTGCGACGCAGGGGCCTGCCTCTGCGATCGCCCTCGCCGTGGCGCGAACCATGTCCGCGCTCACATCGCACTCTTCGGCAGCCGCTTCGGGGGTGTAAGCGGAGTACCGATCGCGAAGGTCTTTGAGGAAGGCGTCGAAGTCTCCGGGGGGAAGGTCCGGTCGCTTGGCTCGAAGGTAGTCGCGCCAGTTCACCCAGGTTCGGATGAACTCTCGATCCGCCCAACCGTTCTCGAGGAGCTGGGAGGCGAGAGAGAGAAGCAAGAACGCCTCGGTGCCAGGGCGGGGTGCAAACCAGAAGTCGGCTTTGGAGGCGGTATTGCTGTGTCGGACATCAATGACGCAGAGCTTGGCGCCGTTTCGCGTCGCCTCGATGATTCTTTGCGCGTGGGGATTGAAGTAGTGGCCGGTTTCCAGGTGGGCGGAAAGAAGCAGGATGAACTTCGCGTTGGCATGGTCGGGCGAGGGGCGGTCTACGCCGCTCCAGAGCGCGTATCCGAAGCGGGCGCTCGAGGAGCAGACGTTCGTGTGGCTGTTGTGGCCGTCAATGCCCCACGCTTGCAAAATGCGCGTCACGTAGCCGTCTTCGCCGGGCCTGCCGACGTGGTACATCACCTCGTTGTGCCGGTTTTCCAAGAGCGCTTTCCGGATGCGGCGCGCGAAGGTGTCGAGGACTTCGTCCCAGGTGGTACGTTCGAATTGCCCGGATCCCCTTGGGCCGACGCGTTTCAGCGGATAGAGGATTCGTCCAGGAT
>RFHN01000221.1 GCA_003695835.1 Armatimonadota bacterium | reverse complement strand
TTGCCCTTTAGAGCACCTCCGGTGCGAGCGAGACGATCTTCATGAACTCCTTCTCGCGGAGCTCTCTCGCGACGGGACCGAAGATTCGCGTGCCGCGCGGCTCCTTGGTCTGCGGGTTGATGACGACGCAGGCGTTGTCGTCAAACCGCACCGTGCTGCCGTCAGGCCGCCGGATGTCGCGCCGGGTGCGGACGATGACCGCTCGCACGACATCGCCCTTCTTGATGGGCATGTTCGGCGTCGCGGACTTCACCGCACCGACGATCACGTCGCCCACGCCGCCGTACCGCGGCTGCGAACCCTTCAGGACTCGGATGCACTGAATCTCGCGCGCGCCCGAGTTATCCGCAACTTTGAGACGTGAATATGCCTGAATCATTTACTTCGCCTTCTCGATGATGCGACTCACCCGCCACCGCTTCTCCTTGCTCAGCGGGCGCGTCTCCATGATTTCCACGCGATCGCCAACGCCGCAACCCAGTTCGTCATGGGCCTTGAAGCGCTTGGCTCGCAAAACCGTCTTCTTGTACAGCGGATGCTGCACTTGTCGCATGACACGGACTACCACGGTCTTCTCCATCTTGTCGGAGACGACGATGCCTTGCCGTACCTTTCTTCGATTTCGTTCTCGGATCTCGCTCATTTCTTAGCTTCCTCTCGCTCCTTTTCCGTCAGGATGGTCAAGATGCGAGCAATGTTGTGGCGCGTTACCTTGATGGCCGCGGTGTCCTGCGTCTCGCGAAGCGCGAGGCGGCGGCGGAGGTCGTAGAGCGCCGCTCTCTCCTTCTCGACGAGTTCGCGCAGTTCCGGAATGGTCTTCTCTCGTAGGTCCTTCGGCTTCAATCCCTTCATTCCGTCGTTTCCTCCTGGGTGGTTTCTTGCGCCTCAGGTTCCTGGCTTGCACTCGCCTTACGCTCCAGGATGAACTTGGGCGGATGCGCTTCGATCTCGCGCTGGTCGGCCGTAGAGACTTCGGCGTGATCCGGGAAATCGTGTCGCGTCACGAACTTGACCTTGATCGGCAGCTTGTGCGCTGCGCGCCGCATCGCCTCTCGCGCGATGTCCACCGGCACGCCCGACATCTCGAACAGAATCCTTCCGGGCTTCACGACAGCCACCCAGCCCTCCGGGCTCCCCTTGCCAGAGCCCATGCGCGTCTCGGCCGGCTTCTTAGTGTACGGCTTGTCGGGGAAGATTCGGATCCAGATCTTGCCGCCCCGGCGGACGTGACGCGTCATGGCAACGCGGGCCGCCTCGATCTGGCGGTTCGTGATCCAGGCAGGCTCAAGCGCTTGGATTCCGTAATCCCCGAAATCCAGCTTCGTGCCGCCTTTGGCCATTCCTTTCATTCGGCCGCGAGCGACCTTTCTGTGTTTGACGCGCTTAGGCATCAACATGGGTGCTTTCCTCCGTGTTCTTGGGTTCTTCGGTCAGGGTCGGCTCGTCGGACGGCGCACTTTCGATCACGCTACCGCCTTCAAGCTCGAATCCTTGCTGTTGAGGGGTTTGGCGTACCCGTTCGCGGAGAACCTCTCCGCGATAAACCCACACTTTCACGCCCACGACTCCGTAAGTCGTATAGGCCTCGGCAAGACCGTAATCAATGTCCGCGCGAAGCGTGTGGAGCGGAATTTTACCCACCTTCTCCGACTCGCTGCGAGCGATCTCTGCGCCGCCCAACCGGCCGGAGCACACGACCTTCATGCCTCGACCGTTGTTCCGCAAGTGCCTGCCAATCGCCTGCCGCATTGCCCGACGATGGCTGATCCGTCGCTCGAGCTGAAGAGCAATATTGTCGGCAATCAGTTGGGCGTCCAGCTCCGGTTGGGGACTCTCTTTGACATCTACGTGCACGACCGCGTCGGGGTCCAGACCGCGCACCATGTCCTGCAGGTTCTTAGACAGCTGGGCGATGCCCTGTCCTTGGCGCCCGATCACCGCACCGGGACGCGCGGCAAAGATGGTTACCCGCACGTTGTTCATCGCGCGCATGATGTCCACCTTGCTGACCAGGCCTTTGCCCAGTTCCTTGCGGATGAACTCGCGAATCCGGTAGTCAACGTACAGATGCTTCTTGTACGTCTTCTTGTCCGCGTACCAGCGGCTGTCCGGTTCGCGGATCACACCGATTCGAAATCCGATTGGATTGATTTTCTGACCCAACGTTTACTCCTTGTTCTCCTCTGAACTCGTCTCATCGTCCGCCGCTTCCGGTTCTTCGGCTGGCGCAGCCTCGGCCTCCTCCTGGCCTGTGTCCGCTGCTTCTGCCTCGGAAGCGGTCGCCTGTTCGTCGGTCGTCTCGGCTACGACCTCTTCAGCAGCCTCCTCTTTGGGCTTCTTCGATTTCTTCTTCTTGGGTTCCTCAAACTTCGGCCGCGGCTTCGGCTTGGCGTTGGAACGCGGCGCTTCGAACGGCTCCCCGGGCTCCAGAATGACCGTGATGTGGCTCGTTCGTCGCAGGATGATGTTGCCCCGACCCATCGCACGCGGCTTGAGGCGCTTGAGCCTCCAACCCTCGTCCACGAGGACGTTGCGGACGATGAGCGAGTCGGGCTGGAGGTCGTGGTTCTCGACCGCGTTGCCCACCGCGCTCCGGAGCACCTTTCGAATGAGCCTCGCGCCCTTGGACGGGTGGTAGCGCAGCTCCGCAAGGGCCAGCACAGCGTGCTTGCCCTTGATCTCGTTCGCCACCACCCTCGCTTTGCGGGGCGGGACTCGCAACCTCTTACCTACTGCTCGAACTTCCATCGTAAATCCTCTTCATTTGATCTCGTTTCTTCGTGTCAATCGTAAACTGAATCGCCGTCACTTCCATGCCTTGAAGCGCGGGTACGTTCGTCACGGTCCCGTCCGCTTCGACGAGCTTCCCTGTCTTGAGGTCGAACTTGGCCGTGTACGCGAGCGACATCTCCTTCGAGAAGCCCGGGCCTAACAGCTTCGAGCGAACGGTGACCACCGCATTGCCGTCTGAAACCCGCAGAAGCGCGGCTTCTCCCGTGAGCTTCGTTCCCGACGGATCCGAAGACTCGAACGCAAACGGCACAGCCTTTCCCACCGACAGAGGACTGCCCGGCAGGACAAAAAGGTATCGGAGGAACGCCAGATTGTTCCCGACCGCGACCGGCAGGCCGTTGAGCACGAAACCCTGGCTGTTCATCCGAAGCCGGAGCGGTTGCGGCGGATTGGACGGCATCTCCTGATCGCCCATCTTCACCCTTAGGTTCGAGAGGGCAAGTTCGACAGTCGCCTTGTCTCCATCAGCCTCGAGCGTCTTCTCCCGCAGGTCCAGCTGCACCAAGATCTCGCCGAACGACGACTCGACGCTCAGGTTCGCATACAGCGTGCGCTCCTCGCCGGCAACGAAGACCCGCTTGAGGGTCACCGCGTCCTGCGCCGCCCAAACCACCGCTGCGAGACAGAGGGCGCCGATCATACGTTTCTCACCTTCTTGATAACGAAATTGCCTTTGATCTCTCCCCCGAGTTCTTCATCTTCGGCGGAGAGGGACCCTTCCGCCTTGACGAGCTTGCCCGTCTTGCTGTTCACATACGATGTGAACTCAAACTTCCCGGGTGGGAGCTCCTTCCCGGCGCTCTCCATCGTGTACTTCAACATCGCGACGTGCTCTTCGTACAGTCGGCCTGTCGCCACCAACTGGACCGTGCCCTTCAGCTCCAGGCTGCCATCTTCGGAGGACCACTTGAACGAGGTTTCTTCACCGATCTTCAATTCCTTTCCGGGAACGAAGAAGGCAGGGAGAACCATCGCCACCGGGTCGTCCGGGTTGTCGAGAGCGAGCTTCTTGGGTAGCCCGTTCGCGCCGTAGACTGCGACGATCTCCTCGGGCAGGTCAATGCCCGGCAGCTCTTCGCCTCCGAGCTTCAGAGAAACCTTCTCATAGGAAGCTTGCACGCGCGCCTCGCCGTTCTCGAGCGCTTCCTGAACCTCGAGCGTGAAGGCGACAAACGCAGTGACGGACTGGCCTTCGAATGCGTCCCCTTCGAACGAGAGGTCGAGGGTGTACGCCTGCTTCTCGCCCTTTTCCCACGACCGCGTAAGGTTGACACTCGCCGGCGGCGCATCTTGCGGCGCCAGCAAGCCGACCGTCGCGATAGTGGCAAGGGCGAGAGAAATCATTTGACTCGGCTACTCCTATCCACGAGCGAGCCGCCGTGACCGCGGAACGTCCGCGTCGGCGCGAACTCGCCCAACTTGTGGCCCACCATGTTCTCCGTAATGAAAACGGGAATGTGCTTTCGGCCGTCGTGCACTGCGATCGTGTGCCCAATCATTTCGGGCACGATGGTGCTCCGCCGAGACCAGGTCTTGATCATGACCTTTTGACCTGACTCGTTCAGCTTCAGCACCTTCTTCATCAAGTGCTCGTCAACGAAAGGACCCTTCTTGATACTTCGAGGCATTAGCGTTTCCTCCTTCGGATGATGAAGCGGTCGCTGCGCTTGTTGCGTCGAGTGCGCGTACCGAGCGCCTTGTTGCCCCAGCGGTCAACGGGACCCTTCTTGCGGCCGACGCCAGCCTTTGCCTCACCACCGCCGTGCGGGTGATCGCGCGGCGTCTTCGCGACACCGCGAACGTGCGGCTTGCGTCCTTTGCCACGGTTCTTGCCGGCCTTGCCGATGGACTCGTTCTCGTGGTCCGCATTGCCGACCTCGCCAACGGTGGCACGGCACTTCGAGTGAATCAGGCGCATCTCGCCGCTTGGCAGGCGGAGGGTTACGTAGTCGCCCTCCTTCGCCATGATTTGGGCTCCCATCCCAGCGGCTCGGGCGATCTGCCCGCCGTGCCCAGGCTGCAATTCAACGTTGTGGACCCGCGTACCCAGCGGAATGTTTGCAAGCGGAAGGCAGTTTCCGACCCGGATATCCACGTTCTCGCCCGACTCGACGCGGTCGCCCACCTTCAGACCATTCGGGGCGAGGATGTATCGCTTCTCGCCATCCATGTAGTGGAGCAAAGCGATCCGCGCCGTGCGGAACGGGTCGTACTCGATGTGAGCGACCTTCGCCTGCACCCCGTCCTTGTTCCGCTTGAAGTCAATCATGCGATAGAGGCGCTTCGTCCCGCCGCCGCGTTGGTAGGCGGTGATGCGACCCTTGTTGTTTCGCCCGCCGGTGCGGCGCCTCCCTTTGACGAGACCCTTCTCCGGTTCGCGCCGGGTTAGGTCGCTGTAATCCGATGTGACCAGGAATCGCCGGCCGGGTGAAGTCGGTTTGTGCTTTCGAACTGGCATGTTACGCTCCTATGTCCTCCAGGAACTGGCCCGGAGCCAGTGTAATGATCGCCTTCTTCCGGTCGGGACGCTTGCCCGCGGGCTGACGCCCCCTCTGGACCGTCTTGCCCTTCACGTTGATCACGTTCACGTCCACGACCTTGATCTTGTCCTTCTCTTTCTTCTTGCCTCGGTTGTAGATCGCCTCGATCGCGCGGGCGATTTCGAGCTTGTTGGCGTCCTTGTGCACGAAGAAGACGTAACGGCCTTCTTCCTTGAGTCGGATGCTCTTTTCGGTGAGAACCGGTGCAAGAACGATCTGTTCTGGTGTTTTCACTTCGCCCACACCTCCTCGATGCGGTTCATGGCCTCTTGGGTGACGATGATCTTGCCGGCCAGCAGTAGGTCCCGAGCGCTGAACGCCTGAGTCCGAACGGGCTCGCCGCCAGGCTTGACCGACGCGGGGGCAGTCCGCACCTCGACGCGACGATCGGGGTCATTCCGAAGGTTGCGGAAGCTCTTGACGACTACATCGTCCACCTCCGGCAGGATGATGAGGATCCTCTTCGCGTCTGCGCCGATCGTGTTCAAGAATTCGACTGCATGCTTCGTCTTCGGTTCGTCGAACTTGATTTCGTTGACGAGGATTACGTCGCCGTCCTCGACTCGCGCTCGCAGGGCCCCGAGAATGGCGAGACGACGCTCGCGCCGGTTGACCTTCAGGCTGTAGTCGCGCGGCTTCGGCGGATGCACGACGCCACCATGGGTGAAATGCGGCGCGCGAATCGAGCCTTGCCGCGCCCGCCCGGTCTTCTTCTGGCGGTACGGCTTGCGTCCGCCGCCGCGAACCTCTGCCCGAGTCTTTGCGGAGTGCGTTCCCTGTCGCTTGTTCGCCTGCTCAGCGACCACGACTCGGTGCAGCACCGAGCGCCTCACGCGGGCATTCGCGATCTGCTCGCTCAGCGTGTGCTTGCCCTTCGCCTTGCCCTTGGCATCCAGTATCTTGAGTTCCATTACGACTTACCTCCGATCTTTCGGATCTGGACAAGGCCACCGTTCGCGCCCGGCACGCTGCCGCTCACGAGCAGCAAGTTTCGCTCGGGATCCACTTGCACGACCTTCAAGCCTTTCTGCGTGACCCTCTCATTACCCATGTGTCCGGGGCCTCTCTTGCCCTTGAACACGCGGGCCGGACCGGTCGCGCCGCTCGAGAGCGGACGGCGGTGGGTCATGTAACCGTGCGTCTGATCCTGTCCCGCGAAGTGGTGTCTCTTGACGACACCGGCAAACCCACGGCCCTTGCTGGTGCCAGTCACCGCAATCGCTTCCCCTTCTTGGAAGATCTCCACGGAGAGCACCTGCCCGACGGAATACTGCGAAGGGTCCTCTACCCGAAACTCCCGCAGCACGCGCACCGGGCCGACTCCGGCCTTCTTCAGGTGGCCGATCTCCGGGAAGGTCAGGCGACTCGGTTTCGTCTCTTCGTACCCGACCTGGATTGCGTTGTAGCCGTCCTTTTCTTCGGTCTTCACCTGGGTGACGACCACCGGTCCGGCCTGCAATACGGTGACGGGCACCATCTTCCCCTCTTCGGAGAAGAGATGCGTCATACCAACTTTTCTACCCAGTAATCCTGGCGCCATTGATTCTTACTCCTTTGCCTCATCGGTCCTTGGGGCGTTGGCTTGGCGTTGCCCTTCTTTGAGGGGCGCCCACCCCGTCCACGAGGCTCGTTGATCCGAGTCTTCTGTTGACAGTTCCTCCATGGTTAGAGCTTGATCTCGATGTCCACGCCGCTCGGCAGTTCCAGCCGCATCAGCGCGTCGATCGTCTTGTTCGTCGGTTCGAGGATGTCAATGAGACGCTTGTGCGTGCGGATCTCCCAGTGGTCCATCGACTCCTTGTCGATGTGCGGCCCCTTGATCGTGCAGAACCGACGGATGTCGGTCGGCAGCGGCACGGGGCCGCTCACGCGAGCACCCGTGCTCCGCGCCGTCTCCACGATCTTTTCCGCCGACTGGTCAATAGACCGGTGGTCGTACGACTTCAGTTTGATTCGCACCTTATCGGCTCTCATCGCTTGCTCCTCGAAAGGTCAGCATTCGGCGACTCACCGAACTCTGACCGAAGTTCCGTCATTAGTCGAGCACCTGCGTGATCGAGCCGGCGCCGACCGTGCGTCCGCCTTCGCGGATCGCGAACTTGGAGCCTTTCTCCATCGCGATCGGGGCGATCAGCTCAACCGTCATCGTAACGTTGTCGCCAGGCATGACCATTTCGACGCCTTCCGGCAGGTACAGCGTCCCGGTCACGTCCGTCGTGCGGAAGTAGAACTGCGGACGATAGCCGCTGACGAACGGCGTGTGGCGACCGCCTTCTTCCTTGCTCAGAACGTACACCTCGGCCTCGAACTTCTTGTGCGGAGTGATCGAACCGGGCTTCGCGATGACCATACCGCGCTCGACTTCCTTCCGGTCCACGCCGCGCAAGAGCAAGCCAACGTTGTCGCCAGCCTGGCAGTAGTCGAGAATCTTGCGGAACATCTCGATGCCGGTAACGACCGTCTTCTTGGTCTCCTCGCGAAGGCCGATGATTTCGACCTCTTCCATCGACTTGAGCTGACCGCGCTCAACGCGGCCGGTAGCGACGGTACCGCGGCCGGTGATGGTGAAGACGTCCTCGACTGCCATGAGGAACGGCTTGTC
>RFHN01000220.1 GCA_003695835.1 Armatimonadota bacterium | reverse complement strand
TCGTCAGGCTCGCCGGGGTGGCGGAGGCGGGGGCCGCTGCCGGTCGCTCGGCGAGCGCGGGTTCGTCGTTGGGCCCGCCGCAACCGGCGAGAATCAAGCCAACGGCGGCAGGCGCGAGAAGCCACTTTCGCATGGGGGAGGTTTTCCACCAGCCACAGAACAGCGCCCAGGTGGGATGACCAGAGTGCTCCGACTCTAAAGGTTTCTGTGCGAATTGCCGAACATGCTGTTAACTCGCCCGGGAGATACGATTCGTATGCCAGGAGAATACAAGCGGCTCGGCGACATCCTTGTCGAAAGCGGTGTCGTCTCGAACCTTCAACTCGCGGTCGCCGTCGCGGCCCAGCGGACTTCGAGCCGTCGCCTCGGCGAGATCATCGTCGAGCGGGGCTACGCGACTGAGGAGCAGATCGCCCAATGTTTGGCGGAGCAGTACGGTTATCCATTTGTCGAGAAGCCCGAGAGTGTGCCGGTTGAGCCGGAAGCCCTCGAGCTCGTTGACGCGGAGACCGCTCTCACAGCCGATATCCTTCCGTTCCGCGTCGAGGGCGGCACTCTGCACTGCCTGATTTGGGATCCGATTGATATTCGCGTAACCGACGCGCTACGGATGCAGACGAAGAAGGCGCTGAGCCTTCATATCGCTCCGAGGACCCGACTGGCCAAGGCGATCCGGGCAGCGTTCGGCATTGGCGTCCAGCAGCGGGCCAGCGCCCAGCCTTCGCGAGTGCCACTCCCTGAGCGGTTTCAGGTCATCGAAGCGATCGACGAGGAGACCAGGCAGGCTTGGCTTCGCGCCTACGACACCGAGCTCGACCGCACCGTGCAGATTTCCGCGGTCCATACGGAAGACCACACCCTGACGAAGTTCAAGGAGCGGGTGAAAGAGTTCGGCGCGGCGAATCATCCTTCGGTGGCGAAAGTATTCGATTTCTTCCAGCATGAGGAGTGGAACATCGCGGTGCTCGAGGACAACCCAGGCGAGACCCTTCTCTCGATCCTTCGGACTCGGGGGTCGCGCAACCCCGCCCAAACCGCAATCGTCTGCGCTCAGGTTGCGGAGGCCTGCGACGCGGTGATCGCGCACGGAAAAGAGCCGTTCCTCTCACCGCGCAACGTCTTGGTTCACGACCGGGATGTGGTTCTCGCTCCCACCTTCGCCCCTCCGGTCGGGTGGATCGTGCGCGGGTCCTCTTTCACCGACTGTGTCCTCCGCGCCAACGGCCTGCTCATCGCGACCTGTCTGACCGCGCCGTCGAACTGGGAGTTAGCCGATTTCGACCAGACCCAGATGCGCGCAGCGCCGAAGAAACTTCACGACATCTACCTGCGGTGCATTGACCGAAGTCGGCCCGACCGATTCGTAGAGCCGGTGCAGATTGCTGCGGAGCTGAAAGCCTACCGGTGGAGCGGGTCGCACGGGGTTGTCCAAGGCTCGTCCGCTCGAGGGGAGGATCGGGATGCGCTTCTCACCTCGCTGGATGGCGGGGACGATGCAAGACCCTCTTTCTGGCAGAGACTCTTCGGGAGGGCGTCTTGAGATGCGTTCGATTGCGGTAACCAGCGGCAAGGGCGGCGTCGGGAAGACGAACATCTCTTCGAACCTGGCGATCGCGCTCGCCCAGCAGGGACATCGGGTCGTCGTCATGGATGCGGACCTGGGACTTGCCAACCTGGATGTGGTTCTCGGCACTCGCGCAGCCTGCACCCTGCAACACGTCTGCTCGGGCGAGAAGCGGCTCAGGGAGATCCTCACCAATGGCCCGGGCGGCATCCGCTTCATCGCCGGAGGATCCGGCGTTCAGGAGCTGATCAACCTGACCGGGAACGAGCTGGAACAGTTCCTCGCCGAGCTGGCGGAGCTGGAGTCGGAAACGGACTTTCTGATCTTCGACACGGGCGCCGGCGTGGACGAAAGTGTGATGACCTTCGCCTTGGCGGCGGACGAGGTCCTGCTCGTCACAACGCCGGATCCGGCAAGCATCACGGACGCCTACGCGACAGCCAAACTGATCTTCGCGAACAAGCCGTCAGCGCTCATTCGCGTCGTGCTGAACATGGTTGCGGACGAGGCACACGCCCAAAGCGTGTTTGCGAGGCTCCAAGCGATCGCGCGACAGTTTCTGGGCAAGAAGCTTCACTTGGCGGGCTACGTCCGACAGGACCCGAACGTCGTGCAAGCGATTCGACGTCGAGAACCGTTCGTGCTGGCCCTTGGCAACCGTGGCGCCGGCTCAGACATCCTTCGGATCGCGGCGGCAATCACCGGCGCCGAGTGGGAGCCCGAGCCAGTCGGCTTCTTCGACCGTCTCCGGTTGGCCTTTGGCGGCGCGCGGAAGAAGACCGCGTAGGGCTGGGCTTTAGAAGCTCGGCTGATTGTCGTCGGATGGATCGTTCGTTAGGTTGACGAGGTTCGTTCCATCCACGTTGACGCGGTAGATCTCAAGACTGGAATCCCGATCGCTCTCGAATACGATCTGCGTACCGTCCGGGCTCCAGGACGGAAGTCCATCGTACGCAGGATGCGCAGCCAACGGCATCGGGCTGGCGCCCTCCGACGTCATAACGTGAATATCGAAGTTTCCGCTCCGGTTACTGGAGAACGCGATCTTAGAGCCGTCGGGACTCCATGCTGGCGCCGTGTCAATGGCACTGTTGTGAAAGGTGATCCGCATGGGGTTCGAACCGTCGCTGTTCATCACATAGATCTCGAAGTTCCCGTCGCGATTCGTCGCGAAGGCGATCTTCGTCCCATCTGGCTTCCACGACGGAAATCTGTTGTCGAAGTTGCCGCTTGTCAATTGCGTTTTCGTCATCGTGTTCAGGTCGGCGACGAAGATCTGGTCGAACCCGTTTACCGTTTTGTAATAGGCGATCTTCGTTCCGTCCGGGCTCCACTTAGGATATTGGCCATCCGCGTCGATCAATTCCGCCGTGTTCTGTGCCAGATCGATGACCTGCATGCCGTGTCCGAAGCCGTCGCTTCGACAAGCGAGTTTCTTGCCATTCGGGCTCAAGCTTGGTTGCGTATCGTCGGTACCGGCCGTGACGAGGGCGACGAGGCCGGTTCCATCCGCATTCATGAGGAAGATGTCGTACGTTCCGTTTCGGTCCGATGTAAAGACGATCTTCGTAGGGCCTGGCGCGGAGCCACCGCTACCACTGCAGCCGGCAAGGACAGTAAGGGTCAAAATTCCAACAACAAGAGTCGCAGAGATCTTCATCGTAGGCTCCCTTCTATGCTTGTGGCTTATAGGACGAAGTCTCGCCCAATCCTGTTCCAGGCGGAGTAAGCCACTGCAAAGATGGCGGAGAGAGGGGGATTCGAACCCCCGAGCCCCGGAGGGCTAACGGTTTTCAAGACCGCCGCATTCGACCACTCTGCCATCTCTCCGCGCGCTTATCCGTACTAAACTACGATTTGGCCCCCCGTTTGCATACAACGGAGTGGGCGGCACCGCGCACACCGACCCAGGCAATTCCGCCAGGAACCCGCCAGAGTCGAGACGGCGCGATCGCAAACGGAGCAAGACCATGGCTAACGTCGGCCCAGGGCCACAAGAGAATACCCGTCCGGTTTTCAACCGGGCCTTTCGAGGCTACGCCCCCGAGGAGGTGGACGCATACCTCGACC
>RFHN01000219.1 GCA_003695835.1 Armatimonadota bacterium | reverse complement strand
TTGGGGCCATAGTTCTTGCCTTGCCCCCATCCGGACACGGCCCCCTTCCGGCCCACGCAAGCCGATACGAGGCGGAATCGCAACTTCGAGTACGGGCTTTCCTCCCCGTTCCGCAGCCACGCGGGAATCCAGCCGCCATCAAACTGCGCGGGCGTTGCGAGCACGAGCTTGATCTTCCTGGTTTGCGCGAGCGCATCTCGGACCGGGTCGGGACACTGGAACGGGTCCACCGCATCCACTCTCTTGGCAACCGCGTAGCGCTTCTCCCCGCCAAAGGGAAAAGCAAAGGCGTTGGGCGCCTCTCTCCCGTTCGGAAGAGAGACCATGACGCGCAGATCCACTTCAGACGCCTCTCGCCGGATCGGGTCGCCGTTTCTCTTGGAAAGTTGTGTTGCGTAATAAACTCCGGTCGTCGAGTAGAGCTTTCCTCGTTCCGCTGACTGCGTCTTGTAGTCGATCCCGACCCCTACCCTCCGCTCACGCATTAGGGGCGGCGACAGGCTGAGTGGAACGAGATCGCTCCCTTCGTCGAGAAGGCTCGCCGCCAGAGACTTTGCCGAAAGAAACTCGCTGGGCGCGTGCTTCGTTCGCCGATATCCCTGCGCTTCCCATGCCGTCAGATTGCAGCCGGCGAGGGACTCGAGCTCCGTCGGCGCGTCCGTCCCGGCCGTCGGAAACCCAGGGCGCAGCTTGACCATCACGGATTCGTCGCCCTTTTCCATGGGTACACCATCGAGCGGCCGAGGATAGAAGACCTCCCCGTTCTTCGCGAGCAGCGGCCCTCGAACGATGAAGTGGCCCAGATGAGGAATCGCCCCATTCTCGGGCGCTCCGAGAAGGGGCCGAACGAGGGCGCCCGTCAACGTCGAAGGATACGGCAGGTTCAAGCCGTTCACATTGAGCGATCCCTCTTGATTGGAGAACGGCCTCCCGTCGCCAAACACGAGGGGCCCCAGCCCTGTGATCCGATACTGAACGTCCATACTTATGCCTCCTCTCCCGAGCGCGTGGTGAAGTGCGCGAGCTTCATCGCATTCGCAAAGGTCGCCAGGTCTTGGGGCCCGCCAATCGGGGGGAGGTCGGGTACCGCACCCTCCTTCTTGCCTGCCAGTCTTAGGTAGGCGGCTCGAGCCACCGATTGGTCCGCTCCGACAGCGATCAGCCTCTCCGCCTCCTCTGCAACCTCATACGGAAAACCGCGCGGCCCGGTCTTTTGTTCAAAAAAAGCGAATAGCTCCTCCACGACGTCGGCTCGGTCCCATTTGTCTCGATACAGGACCTCCGTTCCCCCGCGGGTTCGGGCGCCGATCGCGAAGGCGTTCTTCTCGGGGTCGATCGCTTTCGCGTACTTCTCCATCTGCATCGCAAACCCGACGGCTTCGCGCAAATCCTCCTTCACGTGGACGAACGCGATGCCCACCGACAACGAGGGACGCGGGGAGTAGGACGCCATCTGCTCCTCGAACAGGTTGTGAAGGAAACGAGCGTAGGCGAACCCCTTGTTCATCGGCACCAAGGCGAGAACATCGTCGCCGCCTGCAAAGACGACGGTCGCATAACCTGGAGACTTCGACGCCACCTCCTCCGCGAAGCGGTCGAGCTTGGCGCTGAACTCTGCGAGCGCCTCTACGTTCGGCAGCGCGCTCAGCACTTTCCCCATATTGTCGCCGTCGGCGTGAATCACCGCGTAGTACGGCCGAATGCGGAATCCCTCCACATCGCGCATCTCTTCGATGAGCTGTTTGCGGAGATCGTTCAAGCGGTGCTGGTCTGGCCCCTCGTATTCGTCCATATCGTTGGCCAGCCAATCCCCGACATCCACCGATTGACCCTGTAGGATTCTCTCGGCTTCGTTCCAGATTTCACGGGCGCGCTCGGTCAGCAGATCGGGAATGTCCGCAACGGCCACGCTGCGTGTGGAGGGCATCGGCTTCTTACGGCTGCGCTTGATCAAACTGAGCGCGTCGAGGTGCTCCGTTTGTTTGAGGTCGTACTCCCGCCTTGCTTCGGGAGAAATCTCGAACATGGCTCCCGGGACGTAGTCCAGCACGGAGTCGTACTCGGGCAACAGGAGGCTCTTCGGACGGTAGAGAACGAATTGGGAGTCTTCGGGGTGAGGAAGCCCAACCGGTTCCGGGGCGCGACCGAAGTCCCGCACCGTCTTCCTCGCAGCCATCATCCCGTCGAGTCGTTCGTGCGCGCCTTCGTCCAGCTCAGTCCACACAGCATAGAACTCGAGGAACGTCTTCGCCTGCGCCTCGGCAAGCTGCTGATTCACGTGCTTCAGCTTGGAAGCCGCATCCACCAAGTAGCGGATCGCCCTCTCTTTCGCTGCTCGGGCCAATTCCTTCGGATCGCCTTGGACGACGACCTCGAGGATGTTCGCGCACGTCCCATCCGGCGAGGAAGGGAACACGTATCGAGTGACCGCGGGCGCAAGCTCCTCCAGCATCTCTTTGCCGAGGCGGACGAGCAGCTCCGACCCCGCCTTGAGGTCCCTCGTCTTTCTCGAGGCGCTGATGAACGGCTGCACCGGCCCATAAGAGATCCGTAGCAGATATTCACTCATAGCTCCCTCCAGTTCGCAAGATCCATCAGGTAGCGGACGAACGCTTTCGTAGCCGTGTCTTCCTCGTGGTGCCAATCGCCGCGGCCCCACCACCTTGCTGGCCAGCGCGAACAGTCCAGATCAAACCGACCTCTCCTCGAATCATCCTTCCAATGAATCTGGTCTGGCGACGGAGGCGGCGTGCGAAGTACAAGAATGCAAGGCAGCCACTTGCCGTCCTTCCAAATCGGCCGCGTAATCACCGGCGAGGGGTACCGCCCTCCGTCTCCGTACTCGAGAGTTCCGTCATCTGTTCGTTTTCCCTTTCCAAAATGAATCGTCATCGGCAACCCAAGCGCGGCGCGGGGGACGGGGTCCCTGTCCGGCGGGAGATTGCGATGCGTTCGCGGCTGCGCATTCTTGTGCTGGCGCCGAACGTCGGCCTCGGGCCACTGGGAGTGGCTGGCCATACCCTGGTGTGGTCGGCGCTCAGCGCCAGGCAGATTGCCCTTGCGAAAGTCCGCGTAGGGCTTGAGGCTTGCGGCCCAAGCCTCCATCGCGTTTTGCCTGGGGTCGCCAATCAACAGCTTGGAACCTTGGAGGACGGACATGGGATGCTCCTTGCCCTTTGACTTGAGCAGGGAGCGAATACCGTCCCAGTCCACCTCGAAATCCTTCCACCGAAGGACGCCGAATCCGCGCCGAGTTCTTGCTCCGACGCCTCCGAAGAGAAGCCAGAACTGAACAGCCTGAATCATCAGGGCGCGATTGTCGTGCTGTTCCGCCAAACCGGGCACGGCCCCGCCCGGCGCCCACACCCTTAGGTTGCCTTCAGCTTTTGTGAGCACGGATGGGTTGTTCTCAGGGTTGTTCTCAGGGTTTTTCTGACGTTTGTTTTTGTCC
>RFHN01000218.1 GCA_003695835.1 Armatimonadota bacterium | reverse complement strand
TTCTCCACGTCGCCACGCAGAATGGGAAGCGGGGGATGGTAGGCGGTGCCAAGGAACTCCGAAGAGAGCAACGCAGATCCGTCCCAGGTGAGCCGACACGCCCCATCGTCCCCCACCAGTTCGAACCCCATCCGGTCCCCGACCCGCGCCTTGCCGGCAACGCGCACGTCAGCCATTCGCGGGCCGTAGACGTCTACGACCGAATACTTCCAAGTCCGCCCCACCTCCAAAGGAAAAAGGTCGCGTCCGGGACTGCACCCGACCGCAACCAGGATGAGGCAAATGGGAACGAGAAGCCGACTACTCGCCGGATGTGAACGGCGCATCGTATGGACTTCTCGAACGCGAGCCTCGGCCCCCTCCGCTGCTATCCAAAGCGACGAACGGAAGCAGCGCCATCTCCCGCGCCCGACGAATCGCCCGCGCGACCATCCGCTGTTCCTTCGCTGTGCAGCCGGTCTGACGCCGACTGAGGATCTTTCCCTCGTCATTGATGAACCGCTTCAAGAGTGCGACGTCCTTGTAGTCCACGACGCGAATCTTGTTCTGCGATAGAAAACTCATCTTGCGGCGACGACGTTGTCGGGTGCGGGAGGCGATCGCCTCGCGCTTGTCCTCGGAGGACTTGTCCTCCTCATCGTCAACCGGCGCAGAGCTTGCCGCGACGTCGTCACTCGGAGCCGGCGCGGCGGCTGGCTCCCTCTCTTCCGTTTCCTTCAGGGTTTCGTCTGCCATAGAAAGACTCCGAGCCCGCGATTATGACACACCCGAGCGGGCGTGTGCTACTCAGCCCCGGCCTTTCCAAGAAGCTTCTTGAGGGCCTCTTCGGCCTCCTTGGGCTTGAATCCCGCTGGGCCCCGCGCACCCTTGTAGGCGATCTTTCCATCCTTGCCCACGATGTAGATGCGATCCGGCCAACCCTGATACGCTTTCTCCACCGTGTCATTCATGTCGTCAATCAGGATGGGCATGGATAGTTTCAGACCGACGGCACAGGCGGAAGCAGCCTCGATCCGCTCCTCCTCCGACTTGTGACTCTTGATAATCACGCCGTCGCGCTCGTTCGCACGAACCTGCCAGCCATCCTCGGGATGAGCCTCCCGGATGTAGACGACGAGGAAGTCGGCCTCCTCCTTGTACTTCGCGTACATCGCCTCGAGCTCCCCAACCTGGGAGCGGAACGGCGGTCACCTGTAGCTGCCAAAGATCAGGACCGTCGGCTTCTTGCCAAAGTTGCTGCTCAGCTGAAACGTCTTGTCTTCGTGGAGCCATTTCAGCTTGAAATCAGGCGCGGGATCGCCGACTTTCAGCTCAGGCGGGCGCCCCTGGCCCTGGAATCCCGCGACAACGACAAGGCCCAACGCTGCAAAGAGAACGGTTCGCATGCAAGCTAATACGACTTTCCCCGACGAAGGTTCGAAGAATTCCGCAAACCTCCCAGGTAGACTCCGAATCAATGTCTTCCATCCCCGTCGAAGACCTTACGCCCAAGCAGATCGTAGCCGAATTAGACCGTTACATCGTAGGCCAGGCCGCTGCCAAACGAGCCGTGGCCATCGCCCTACGCAACCGGTACCGTCGGCAGCGCCTTCCCAAAGAGCAACAGGAAGACATCATCCCGAAGAACATCCTCATGATCGGACCGACGGGCGTCGGGAAGACGGAGATCGCCCGCAGGCTCGCCCTGCTTGCCAAGGCCCCCTTCCTCAAGGTCGAAGCCACGAAGTTCACGGAAGTCGGCTATGTCGGCCGCGACGTCGAGAGCATGATTCGAGACCTCGTCGCGGTGGCGTACCGAATCGTCGAAGCGGAAAAGACGGCCGAGATGAGGCCGAAGGCTGAAGAGCGGGCAATCGAACGAATCCTTGACATCCTCGTCGGGTCCGAGCGATCCAGGCGGCAGCCGTGGAGCTTTCCGCCCATCTCGCTCCCCGAGGATGAGCCGGAAGAGGAAGAGCCGGACGAGGAGTACCGAGCCGCCCTCCGCCGCAGGAGAGAAAAGGTTCGTGAGCAGATCCTCTCCGGCGCGCGCGATGACGAGCAGATCGAAATCGAGGTGGAAGAGAGCTCATCGCCCTTCGTCCAGATCTTCTCCCCCCACGGGCTCGAAGAGATGGGTCTGGACATCGCCAGCCAGCTCGGCGGCCTCGGACGAGCCACGAAACGCTCCGTTACCGTGGGCGAGGCCAAGGAGATCCTAACTCAAGAGGAAGCCCGAAAGCTGATTGACAGCGCCTCCGTCGCCAAGGAGGCGATCGTCCGTACCGAGCAGACCGGAATCATCTTCCTCGACGAGCTGGACAAGATCGCCGGACGCGAGGGTGGCGCCGGGCCGGATGTGTCCCGCGAGGGCGTACAAAGGGACCTGCTGCCCATCATCGAAGGCTCGACCGTCGCCACCAAGTACGGAACCGTTCGAACCGACCACATCCTCTTCATCGGCGCGGGGGCATTCCACGTGAGCAAGCCGAGCGACCTGATTCCTGAGCTTCAAGGACGTTTGCCCATCCGAGTCGAGCTCGAAGATCTGGGCGAGAAGGACCTTCGCCGTATCCTCAGCGAGCCCAAGAACGCCCTGACCAAACAGTATCAAGCCCTGCTCGCAGCCGATGGCGTGAACCTCGAGTTCACCGACGAAGCGCTCGATGCGATCGCCCACCTCGCGCACACGGTCAATTCCCGGGCGGAGAACATCGGCGCCCGAAGGCTCATGACCGTCATGGAGAAACTTCTCGAAGACGTGATGTTCGATGCGCCGGACACCGAAGCGAGAACGATTCGGATCACTCCAGAGTACGTCCATGAGAAGCTCGCGGACCTTGTCGAAGACATAGACCTCTCGAAGTACATTCTCTAAAGGCTACATTGTTGCAATTTGATCCGACGCAGGTTGGTATCTTTACCGAGCTCGTTTCGAGCATCGCCGAAGAGATGGGCAGCACGCTCGAGCGCGTCGCCTTTTCCACGAACATCAAAGAGCGACGCGACTTTTCCTGCGCAGTCTTCGATCGCGACGGCTTCCTGGTCGCCCAGGCGGCCCACATCCCTGTACACCTTGGCGCCATGGAGTTCCTGATGCGGCGCTGGATCCGCGAAGGCCCGCAACTCTCCGAACACGACGTCGGAATCTCCAACGATCCCTACTTCGCGGGAACGCACCTGCCGGACATCTCCCTCATCGCTCCCGTACACGCAAGAGGCGAACGCGTCGGGTACGTAGCGTGTCGAGCCCACCACGCAGACGTGGGAGGAAAAGATCCGGGCAGTTTCAGCCCGGTTTCGCATGTGAGCGACGAAGGCGTCATCCTCCGCCCGTCGCTCTACAACGAGGAGACCTTGGGCGAATTGCTGCATCGCAGTCGGAATCCTGGCGAGCGCGAAGGGGATTTGGAAGCCCAGCGTGCGGCGATCAAAGTGGGCAAGCGTCGGTTCACAGCGCTGGCAGAGAGTTACGG
>RFHN01000217.1 GCA_003695835.1 Armatimonadota bacterium | reverse complement strand
CTTCCTTGTTGACGGAGAGATCAAGTCGAGCGCTTGGGATTTGGGCGCGCCGGCGGGTCTGAAAGTCGAGGGCTGGCCGCCCCATTCTTGAGGTCAGCGGTCTATGGTCAGATCCCAGATGCTGGAACCGGCTGGGAACTTGCGGACGAAAGTCTTCCCGCCGACGTGCAGGCGAAGCGTGAACGAGCGGTCTGCGACGACCTGAATCTTCGGCAGGGAGAGGCGGGAGGCTCTCGCGTCGGCAAGCAACGAGACGGTGGCTTCGCCGAATCGCAGGTTCTTGAGGCCGTGCCGATCCCTTCTCCACAAGTGCCAATCTACGGTGTTGTGCTCGGCATCCGTCTCGAATCCCAGAACGGCTTCGATGAGGCCGGCGATCGCGAGCGCGCCTCCACGAATCGGATCCGGATAGCTCTCCGGCGCGGGCTTGGCCGTGTCGGGGCCGTAATCCGAATAGACGGTGCCGTCGCTTCCCCCGTTGCGAGCCATGGTTCGAAGCATGGCTTCCACCGCGTAGGCGGCGCGGTCTCGCTTGCCGGCATCCATCAGCCCGCGCGCCGTCAAATAGACGAGCCAGGGTTTGACCCCCGAAGCGCCCGAGTAGAGACTGTGCTTCTGCGGCAAGAGGGGCCAAGAAAGGCGGCGGCTAAAGAGGTCCCGATCCGCCAGTGCAGCCGCGAGTTGATCTGCGGTCTGCGTGGAGGCAGCGCCTCCGACCAGTGCCCACGTCGTGACCAGCGTGGGCTGTTCTGCGGGTTCGCCCTGAGCGTCCCGACCCACTGGCATTCCGAAATCTTCATGATACAGTGTCGCGAGAAGGGCAGCGTCCTCCCGGAGCAGTCGTTGGTAGAGGCGGGCGGAATCCTTGAGTCCCAAAGCCTCCGCGCAAGCGGCGAGCGCCGAGGTCGCGATCATCGAGTAACTGATCGCCTCCGTGGAGGCGACAATGCCGGGTCCAGGGCCCGCGGGCGAGAGGGAGAACGCCGGCGGGACGAAGCGGGGCCCGGAGGTCGTTTTCATCTTCGGTTCGCGCGTCTTGGGGTCTATGAGGATCGCGCCGGTCTCGGGGTCGCGCTCCGGCTCCGAGGTGGTGTGGCGATAGAGTGACTCCAAATAGGCTTGGCGCCGAACGAAGGGCGAAAAGCATGTCTCCAAGAGGCGCCGGTCGCCGCTCACGCGAAAGAGATCGTAGAGCGCCAACGGCAAGAGGGGTGGGCCTGCAGCCTCGCCCTCGGGTTCTCCGGTGGCTACAGGGATGCGCGCGGGGAGGATTCCTTTCGGGTCAACTCTTTGGGCGACGAAGGAGAGGGTCTCCGCGCACGGGGCCGCTTTCCAGCCCCATTTCGAATACAACGTGACGACCGCGATCGTCTCCGGGGCGATCTCCTCGTTTGGGGCGACATATCGGGCAGGGAAGAGGGCGAGGCGAACGTCCTCGCGAACGGCTGCGTAGTAGGCTTCCCAACAGCGCCAGTAAAGTTCGACGAACTCGGGGTCGTCTTCGAGGATCGGTTCAGGCGTCCCCGCTCTCCAGCCGAGTTGGGGTGTGGCGAGAGTCAGTGCGGCTACGAGGACGATCATGCGGTTTCCAAGTATAGACGAGCAGGGCGCCCGAAGCTTTCGGACGCCCTGCCGTCGTCGGGGTCTCTCTCCGGTTACGAGGTGATGTTCCAGACCGTTTGATCGAACCGTCCACCCCAAGCGGGGAAGGTTACGCCGCGGTCGTGGTACCCGATCCGGGCCTTGATCTCCCTCGTGTTCGGGTCAATGAACCGAGACGCGTTGTTCGTGATCGTGATGGTTACGGTCGTGTCCCCGTTCACGCCATCGCGCTCATCCACCATCTCCCACGTACCGCTCTGGTAGTTGAAGAGTTCGATCCTCTGGCGCACGGGGTCGCCCGAGGTGGCCGCTTCCAGGACGAACTCGAACACGGATGCTGTAGTGGATGGCGCCGTGCCTTTGACGACGATCTCCACCGAGGCTGCGGCGATTTCCGTAGGTCTTCGAGCCTCGACGTTGTAGTACGAATCGTCGCTGTTGAACAGGTCTTGGAGCGTGCCGCTCTGGTACGCCCCGCGTGTTACCTCGACGGATTCGGGCACGATGGGGCCGCCCTCCGGCGAGAACTCATACGCGCCCATGTCCACGATCGGTGCCGTACCGTTTCCGGTGTCGGGGGTGCCCGGGTCATCTACGAATCGCGGATTGCCCGCGATGTCCTCGGTCACGCCGCTGGGTACGGCGGTGTTGTCACCCGCGTCGATCGCAGGCGAGCCGGCGCCGATCGAGAAGTCACCGTTCGCGGGGTCTACGAACAGCGGATCGGCGTCAATGTTGCCTGTCCCGCTGAAGCCGCCCTCGACATCGGAGTACGACACGGTGGCTGTGCCTGCGGTCACTTGAATGGCAGCGGGCGAGTTGTTGCCGTAGATGACACAGTTGACGAACGTCGCCGTTGGGTTGGCGCCGCCCAGTTGGACGGCTCCACCCGCCGACTGATTGCCCGAGATCGTGCAGTTGATGAACGTCGCATTGCTGTTATTGAAGACGTTCACCGCACCGCCGCCTCCGATGGCGCGGTTGTTCACGATTACGCAGTTGATGAACGTCGGGCTGGCGCTACCGATGCCGATCCCACCGCCGTCGAACTCGACGAAGTTGCCGGTGATGATGCAGTCCTTGACGATCCCTCGGGATAAAGAGCCGCACCGGATGCCTGCACCGAAGTTGCTTCGACCGCCCCGAATCGTGAAGCCCTGAATCATTGCGTTTTCGTCTTCCCAGGGATGGTCGAGCCAGAAGACAGTTCCCTGATTCTGAGCATCAATGATGCAGTTTTCGGGACCGTTGGCGCTCATCACGGTCAGCTTCTTGCCGTTCAATCGGATGTCGAAGAAGCCGGGTCCGCTCCAGACGCCATCGGCGACGATGATTCGGTCGAAGTCCTGCGCGACGTTGATCGCCGCTTGAATCGTCGGTTGATCTGCGGGCACGTGAATGTCCGCAGCGTTCGCACTGGTGAATACGAACAGAGCAGAAACGGCCGCCAGCGCGATTCCGGCCCCTCTGCTCCTCCTTTCAGAGAGCCTTACCTGCATGGTTTCGAACCTCCTTCCCGCGGCCCTGCGGACCGCGGGCCTGATGGGATTGTAGTCGAACGGCCGGCAAACTGTGTGTCGGTACTTTTGACAGGTTTTGCGTGCCCTTCGGCCCGGGAATGCTCCGAAGGCGGGCGAAACTCTGACGTGCACGGTTCGTCAGAACCACAGGAGGAACGCGATGATTGCTCTAACTGCCGGATTTCTGATTCTCGCCTCGGCCCAGTGGCCGTGGGGGCCGTATCGCCCTGGATACGAGCCTCAGCCATCGCCTAAGCCAAGTCCGGCCACGGTCCGCTGCATCAACGCGATGCCGGAGGAGGAGCGCTACATCCTCTCGGTCGGACCCTACACTCGAGTGATTCCTTACGGTCAGCGAAGCGAGTACCTGACGCTCGAGGGCAGGCAGGTAACGCTGGGTCTGTCGAACCTCTATCGAGAGCGGGTGGCGAACGACGTGATCGCGCAGATTCAGCCCGGGTATCCGCACACGATTCTCTTCGTCGGGACGCCATCCGTGAGCGGCACGTTCGAAGCGCTCGTCCTGCGCGATTCGACAGCCGGCCCCCCCACCAAGTCCCAGGCACAGTTTCAGTTCTTGAACGCCCTCGTAACCAAGGAGACGGTGAGCATCTATCTGAACGGCAAACCGTGGAGTGGCGCGGAGAAACTGGAGTACGGAAAGCCCTCGAAGATGCTCGGCATCAGCCCGCGCGAATGCGAAATCGAAGTGCGGTATGCGTCCGGTACGGTCCTATACCGAACGAACTTCACGGCGCAGGGCGGCATCCGCTACACGGGAGTCGTCATGGGCATGCCCGGCATCGTCGGCAACCGCGCGCCGCGTCTATTCTTCTATCCATTCTGACCGTTGGATGACATCGGCTTCGCCAGTTGAGCAAAATGGCAGCCGATGCTGAAACATCCCGCGCTCACTCGTAGCCGTGTTCGTTCGTTCGTGCGCGAACGACTGCCCAAGGACGTCGTGGTGCACACTGCGCCGCTCGAAGTCAGCGTAAGCCTGGAAGAGCATCGGAATCAACGAGAAGCCAAGCGCGGACGCTTCAAGAAGATTCGCAAGGGGTTTGCTTGGGGCCCGGTTTGGGCGACGGTCTGGTTTCGCGTTCGCGGGAAGATGCCGCACTGGGAGGGCTATCGGGTGTTTGCGCGCTTGGATGTCGGCGGCGAGCGTACCGTATGGGTCGGCAATGTGCAAGCGCAGGGGCTGGACGGTCGTCACGATCTCTTCCCGTTGGATTCCCATAAGCCCGGTCAAACGGTTGATCTCTTCGTCGAGGCGTATGCGACGAATCCGAATGTAAGCGTTCACGGCCGTCCCTCCGATCCTCCGGCGAAGCCGTTCGCCGTGGGAGAGGTGCAGCTCGAGGCGCACGACACCGAGGTTTGGAATCTGTTGATGGATTGCCTGTTCGCGGAGCGGTTGCTGGATGCGCTCGGCGAGGATCATCCTGCCTATTCGCGGATTCTTTACGCGCTGAACGATGTCGTGAATGAGTACACGGACCGCCGAGCCGCCGCGAAATGCCGCCGGTTGTTGAGGGAGCAGCTGGAAGGCGACGCGCCCTCGCCTTACCATGTGCTGACCCCGGTCGGACACGCTCACCTGGACACGGCGTGGCTTTGGCCCCTCGCCATTACAAGAAAGAAGATGGCACATACGGCTGCCAACCAACTGGCGCTGATGTCCGAGTATCGAGAACACCGGTTTGTCCACAGCCAGGCGGCCCAGTACGAGTGGTTGGAGCAGGACTATCCGTTGCTCTTCGAGCGAGTACGAGACGCGGTGGCTAAGGGTCAATGGGAGCCGGTTGGAAGCCTTTGGGTCGAAGCCGATATGAACCTGAGTGGCGGCGAGGCCCTGGTTCGTCAAGTGCTCTATGGCAAGCGGTATTTTCGGGAGCGCTTCGGTATAGAAACCACCGACTTATGGCTGCCGGACGTGTTTGGGTATTCCGCCGCCCTGCCGCAGATCCTCGTTCAGTGCGGCATTCGGGCGTTCATGACACAGAAGATCTCCTGGAATCAGTTCAACCGGTTTCCCCATACCACGTTTTGGTGGGAAGGCATAGATGGTTCGCGCGTATGGGTGCACTTCCCACCGGCGAATACCTACACGGGCGACGCGTCCCCCGAGCAGTTGCGCCGGCACCTGACCGAGAATAAGGACGCGGGCCACTGCGATCGAGGGCTGTACATCTTCGGGTTTGGTGATGGTGGTGGTGGTCCAACGCGGGAACAGATCGAGTCGCTCCGGCGCGCGGAGTGGATGTCGGGTATGCCAAGAATCGAGCGGCTGTCGGCGAAAGAGTTCTTTGAGCGCGCCCGGGAGGAGAGTCGAGACTTGCCCACCTGGGTCGGCGAGCTGTACTTTGAGCTTCATAGAGGTACATACACCACACAATCGAAGACGAAGGCGCTGAACCGAAAGTGCGAGTTTCTCTTGCGGGATTTGGAGGCCCTTTCCTGTTACGCGCCCGGGTTTCCCAAACGTTATCCACAAAAAGAGATCGAGCGGTTGTGGAAAACTGTCCTGCTCAACCAGTTCCACGACATCCTGCCGGGGAGCAGCATTCGGGAGGTGTACCAGCAAGCCGAGGCTGAGCTGCAAGAGGTTCAGCAACGAGCGCAGGAATTGATCGAGCAGAGGGTGAAGCAGCTTGCGTCCGGGCTGGAGCGGCCGGCAGAACCCAGCTACGGGATGTTCCAGTTCGCCACGGTTGTCTCGCAGGCGTCCGTCCCGTGGGATGCCAAAAAGGCCCCGAAGGCGCTCGAGTGCGGCACGGAGACGCTGCCTGTGCAGCTGGTGGAAGCGTTCGGGGAGAGGCGCTTGATCTTTCCGACGCCCGAGGCGGCGTTGAGCGCGGTGGCGGTCGGTGCATTCACCGAGCAAGAGGCGGCTCCGCTTCCGGGGCTGCGCGTCCGCGGTCGGGTGTTGGAGAACTCGGAGTGGTTCGTTCGCTTCGATCGAAACGGCAACATCCGGAGCATTCGCTCTCAAGAGGACGGGAGCGAGTACGTGGCGGAGGGAGCGCTGGCGAACGTTTTCCAGCTGTTCCGCGACGAGCCGCTCTTCTGGGACGCCTGGGATGTAGACGCTTTCGCGCTCGAGACCTGTGAGGAATTGACGAAGTGCGATCGGTTCGAGATTGTGGAGGAAGGCCCGGTTCGGGTCGCGGTAGAGTCGGAGCGGCGCTTCGGAAAGTCGCGAATCGTGCAGCGAATCTCCCTCGGGCCAACTCCGGGAATTCGATTCGACACATTCGTAGATTGGCATGAGGACGAGCGCATGCTGAAGGTGGCGTTTCCGGTCAACGTGCGGTCGACCTCGGCTCGATATGAGATTCAGTTCGGCAACATCGAGCGGCCGACGCACCGCAACACGAGCTGGGATATGGCTCGGTTCGAGGTCTGCGCGCACAAGTGGGTGGACCTCAGCGAAGGCGACCTGGGTGTGGCGCTGCTGAACGACAGCAAGTACGGCTTCGACGTGCACGGGAACACGATTCGCATGACTCTCTTGCGGTCTCCGCTCGCCCCGGACCCGACGGCGGATCGGGGTGCGCACCGCTTTACGTACGTTCTTCTGCCACACTTTGGCCCGTACAACTGGGCGGGCGTGGTTCAGGCGGCGTACGCCCTCAATGCGCCGTTCCATGCGGTCGAGTTGTCGCCGGGCAAGGGAGCCGCATCGAATGTTCCCCTGTTACGCTGTGAAGATCGCAACATCGTCGTAGAAACCATCAAGAAGGCGGAGGATGGCGAGGGAATCGTCGTGCGCCTCTACGAGTGCCACAACTCTCGAGGTCGGGCGGAGTTGCTTTCCGATCGCCCGATTCGCGTGGCGAAGCGGTGCAATCTTCTCGAGGAGCCGGTGGGAGAGGTCGAGCTGACGGATGGCGGCGTCGAGTTCGAGTATAAACCGTTCGAGATCGTAACTCTGTATTTGGAGTGGGAGTCGTAGCGATTTGAAAGGATCAAAGAAGAAGTGGATCGGGATTGGCTGCGGGGTGGTGTTGCTCGGCCTCGCATGGTGGACGTATCCGTTTTGGAGCGTGCTGTTCTTTTACGCCAAAGAGTCCTTCGCAGGTAAGCAGGAGTACAAGCCGGAGGATTGCCTGTCGAACCTGAAGCAGGTCGGCCAAGCGCTGGAGCTGTACTTCGAGGCGAACGAGGCCTATCCGCCCGCGGATCGTTGGATGGATGAGCTTGTGCTCTTCATGCACGCGGACAACATCGAGCAGGAGACACAGAAGCGCAAGTTCGCCTGCCCGGCCGTTGGAGACGGCGAGAACACGTTCGGCTATGCCTTCAACGGCGAGATCGGCACGAAGTGGATCGATGAGGTTGAAGATCACGCGAACACGCCCGCCATCTACGACAGCACGAAGCTGACCTGGAACGCTTACGACGATGTCGCCCTCGAGTCGCTTCCCAATCCGCCTCGCCACCGCGTCAACAATATTCTCTACGCCGACGGGCACGTCGGTTCGGAGGGAGGTCGGTGAGGATCGCTTTTTTCAGCGACACGCACCTCGGTCACCGGAAGTTCACGAAGCTGGACGAAAACGGGCTCAACGTTCGCGAGGTGGACGTCATGCAGACGTTTCGACGCTTCTTGGACTCCATCGAGAAGCGCGACCCCGACGTGATTCTTCACGGCGGCGATTTCTTCGACGTCGTCCGTCCGAGCAATTTGACGTTGAGCCATGCACTCCAGAGTTTGATGAAGTTGCAAGAAAAGCGTGGAGGGCGCCCGTTCGTCGTGGTTGGCGGCAATCACGAAATGCCCAAGGTGCGGGGGACCGGCTGCGCCCTGCAGCTGTACAACGAAGTTATCCCCGGGTTCAAGGCTGTCTATGGCGATCCGGAGGCGGTGTCGCTCGGGGAGGGCCACGTTCTGCATTGCGTTCCGTCGTCGCGAGTAGGCGATTGGGAGGACCTACGGAAGCGCGAGAAGGGAACCATGCTCCTCATGCACGGTCTCATAGATGGGATCGAACACGGTCGGCCCGACCTGTCGCCCGCCAAGATCGAGCGAGAGTATGAGTTCGCGTTCTTGGGTGATTACCACCTGCACCAGGCGATTCGAGATACGGTCGTGTATGTGGGATCAACGGACTACGTGGCGACGAACTTTTGGAAGGAATGCGGTACACCGAAGGGTTGGATGGAGGTGGACACAGAGGATTGGAAGTGGACCTTCCACGAAGTGAAGCCGGCGAGGCGTGCTCTGGATCTTCCATCCATTGACGCGAGCGACATGACTTTGGACGAAGTGGGCGAAGCCATGCTCGAGCAGTTGGCCGCCGCCCTGAAAAGCCTCGACGACGACAACCCGCCGATCGTGCGGCAGGTCATCGTGAACGCCTGGCCTGATCTTCGGCGAGAAGTGCCGTTTACGATCCTTCAAGAATGTAGGCGGCAGTGCCTCGACTACGATTTGGTCACGCGTGCCGTCAGCACCAAGGAGACCCAGTCGGCGACGCCGGAACGGCCGCGTGGCCAGACGTTGGCGATGCGGTGGGAGGAGTTTGCCAAGGAATACGAGATCCCGGAAGACGTCAACCGGGAAGGGATCGTCAGAACGGGCGAGGACTACATATCGGAGGCGCGCAGGACTTCTGGAGAAGATTAGAATCCAAAGCTTTCGTCAGT
>RFHN01000216.1 GCA_003695835.1 Armatimonadota bacterium | reverse complement strand
TCGTTTAGGGCGTGGACTACCAGGGTATCTAATCCTGTTCGCTCCCCACGCTTTCGCGCCTCAGCGTCAGGAGTCAGCCAGTGATCCGCCTTCGCCACGGGTGTTCCTCCCGATATCAATGCATGTCACCGCTACACCGGGAATTCCAATCACCTCTCTGACCCTCTAGCCTGCCAGTATCAGAAGCAATTTCCGGGTTGAGCCCTGGAGATTTCACTCCTGACTTAACAGGCCGCCTACGCGCTCTTTACGCCCAGTGAATCCGGACAACGCTCGCCCCCTACGTCTTACCGCGGCTGCTGGCACGTAGTTAGCCGGGGCTTATTCACCAGGTACCGTCATAATCTTTCCTGGCAAAAGCAGTTTACATCCCGAAGGACTTCGTCCTGCACGCGGCGTCGCTGCGTCAGGCTTTCGCCCATTGCGCAAGATTCCCAACTGCTGCCTCCCGTAGGAGTCTGGGCCGTGTCTCAGTCCCAGTCGGGCTGATCGTCCTCTCAGACCAGCTACCCGTCGAAGCCTTGGTAGGCCGTTACCCCACCAACAAGCTGATAGGCCACAAGCCCCTCCCGAAGCCGCTTGCGCGTTTTAATCCGTCATGGATGCCCACAACGGACCACATCCGGTATTAATCCCTCTTTCGAGGGGCTATCCCGGTCTTCGGGGCAGGTTGCTTATGTATTACTCCGCCGTTCGCCACTAGGACCCATAGGATCCTCGTTCGACTTGCATGTTTTAGGCACGCCGCCAGCGTTCGTCCTGAGCCATGATCAAACTCTCCGTGAAGAATCGTTTGATCCCGCTGAGCCTTCCCGAAGGAAGACTCCGGTTGAAGAACTCGACATCCATCCCCGAAGGGACGAACGACGAGGAACTCCACCTAAAGAACTCTTTCTCGGCGCCGGTTTTCAAGGTACCACCGCTAGGGAGAGAGGCAAATCAATGCCTGCGTGCTCCGCGGCAAATCGTATTATGGGCACATCCCGTCGCGTTTGTCAAGGGGGGGCGGCCACTTTTTTTGCAACGACGGCCTCCCGATGCGGGTACTCTTTATACGACCAGGATGATCACCCTGCCCTTATCCTACCTCGAAAGGCATCTCTTCGTGGAAGTCCAAGGGCAAAAGTGGCTCCTCGACACCGGTTTCCCTACGACCTTTGGCAATTCAACGAGCTTGAGGCTCGGCGGCGACGAGTACCCCGTCGCCAACAGCGGCATGGGAATCACAGTGGACGCCTTGACCGAGCACGTCCCCGTGGAGATGGTCGGTCTCCTGGGGATGGACGTACTCGGCCAATACGATTTCGTCCTGGACCTGCCCAACCACCGCCTTCTGCTCTCCCGAGAACCGATCGAGCGCGAAGGCGTCACTCTGGATCTCGACGAATACATGGACGTGCCTCTGGTTCACGCAACCGTCCGTGGGCAAGAGCTGCGCATGTTCCTCGACACCGGCGCAATGATCTCCTTCTTGCAGAAGGACCTTGTATCCGATCTCGAGCCGGTGGGCTCGTTCGTTGACTTCTATCCTATGCACGGCACTTTCGAAACGCCTCTCTTCGAACTAGAGCACGAGCTTGGCGGTGTGCGGTTCGTGGCATCGGCCGGCGTGCTTCCCGAGTTTCTCAACTTGATGTTGTCCTTGGCAGGAGCAGATGGAGTCCTTGGCAATCAGTTCCTGGTGCAGAGGCCGGTGCTTCTCTCGCTGCGAAACCGCGTTGCGGTTCTTTTGGATCCCCATCCAAAGGACGAGGGCGGCCCGGAGGCCGCCCCGTAGCCTGACCAAAACCGGCCCTTACGGCCGAACCACTTGCCAGACAGCTTGGTCCGTCGCGCAGCCCCAAGACAGGTCCGTGATGCCGTCGTCGAACCAACTGATCCGAGCTTTCACCTGATTCGAGCTCGAGACGTAGTTTGCCGCGTTGTTCGGGTCGGCATATACGATCACCTCATCCGTCCGCGGGGCGCGGCCGCTCCAAACGGTGTCCCATCGGTTCTGAGCATAGTTCCACCATTCGATCACCATGGGGACCTGGTACACGGCCTGGGATTCGAAGATGAACTTCAATCCCGACACCTCGCCGGGCGACAGACCGCCCTGAACGACCAGCTGCATGCTCGGATCCGCCACCGCGGGCGAACGACGTGCCTGAATGAACAGGTGACTGTCGTCGCTGAACCAGTTGCTTTGAAGATTTCCGCTGGTAATGGCGCCGAACGGGGCCTGCATCGAGACCGGCAACACCGTCTCGATGGTCCCGCCGACTTCGACCGCCCACAGGAAGTTCGCCTCATTCGGAGGGCCGTCGAACCAGTCAATCTCCGTCTCGTCATAGATGCCGTTCTCGTCCGAATCGAAGAAGAACGCGTCGGCGCTCGTGCCGATCGTTGGGCCGCGACCGCTGAAGATCGGGTTGATCGTCCGCATGAACGGGCCTTCCCCGCTCGGGTCCGGCTCGCGGTACTGCTGGGCGACGTAGCACTCGCCGTCCGTTACGGCGAACGTATAGCCTGACCCGGCGAGGTCTACGGTGAGTTTGAAGTCCCCAGCCGGCCAGAATCGGATCGTTCCGAAGTCGGCGATGACTCCGTCGAAGGCGCTACGCCCTGCTCCGCGGCCCGGGACGAACGTGTCGAAGACGATCCAGCGGACTAAGGCGAACTCGAGGTCCTCGGCGTGGTAGCCGAAGGTCATCGTGCGCCATTCGAGGTCGTTGCCGGACGGGTCCAGCGTAATATCGTCGAGCGCGCTGGACATGTCAGGCGTGTAGAAGTAGGTGTTCGCCCCGTTGTCGTTCTTGTAAACGAGCGTGTTTTGGGCTTGGACGTCGAACTCGCCGAACGAGGTCGAGCCACTCCGGTAGGGCGTGGCATGGATTCGCTCCATGCGGTACGGAACCTTCACGTTCCGGAACTCCTTCATCGTTCCATCCGGCTGGCGCAAGCGGAGAAAGTTCAGCGTCAAATACCCTTCCTCGACGACCTGACCTGCCAGCGGAGGAAGCACCAAGAAAAGAGCCAAGATTGCGATCAGTTTTCTCATTGCGAAAAGCCTCCTTCGCGTTAGCAAGAGTATACAGCAAGATCCGCCCAATTGGGGGACGGAGCCTGCCGGTAGGTTAGAAGCCTTCGGGCCGCGGTTTGTTCCGTGGATCGGGCGGCGCTTCGCTCTTCCCCGCAAAAGAGAGGACAAAAGCCGCTTGTCGAGCCGATCCCCCGGCCCAAAAAGAACGGAATCCGACCTGCCGCTGGGGCGGGTCGGATTCCGTCAGGATGCTTTGGCTGGTTAGCCCATGCGGTTGACCAACTCGAGGAAGTCGGCGAAGTCCACGTCGCCGTCCTGGTCGAGGTCGGCGAGGATGAACTTCTGCGGATCGTGATCGCGACCGGCCCAGACTTCGAAGAAGATGGCCACGTCGAGATCGTCAATGCGGCCGCTCAGGTTCATGTCGCCCAGGTGATCCGTGATCGGAGTGAGGCGGAAGCGGTCGAAACGACCGAACTGATCCCACTCGAAGTTGAGCACATGCTCGTGGATGTAGCCTTCCGCGTCAATCACCCAGCTGGGCGCGCGGTCCATCCAGGCGCCGGCGAAGACCGACTCGAGGACGCCCCGCATCTTGAACGACGGGCGCGGCGTGTTGTAGTCGATCCAGAAGCCCATGCCGGCATGCTCCGTGCCGCCTGGTTGGTGGTTCATCCCGATCGCGCCGAGCATCAGCAGGGGGCCCGTTCCCCAGCCTTCCAGACTGGAGCCGTTCAGATCCTGGCGGATCATGACCAAGCCCATCGAGAAGCCCATCTCATGGGTTCCAAAGTTGTCCCGCATCATCTGGTCGCCGCCGGGCCAGGTGTAGAACGGTCGGGTGTGGATCGGATCCGAAACCATGGTCTCGAGGATGCACCAGTCATAGTTCGGGTCGGTATCCACATTTTGGGGCGCCCATAGAAGGCGATAGTTACTCCCCATGATTGGGTTGGAATCCGAGGCGCTCAGGGTGCCTTCCCACTGGCCAAAGTAGCCCGGAGCCTCGATGATCTGCGCCCCCGCGGTTCCAGCCGCGAGTACGCCGATCGCTGTCAAAATGCACGTTCGCTTCATTGTTTTCTTGTCTCCTCCTTTTGCAATGGATGCAAAGAAATCGTATGGACGAGTTCAGCGGGAGAAGCCATTTCTCCCGCTCACAGTATAACCCAAGAAGCGCTAACGCCGTCGCTCTCACGCGAAAAACCTGGTAAAAATCCTCACGGAGCGAGCCGCCGCTTAGTGAGGAATAGCCCCGCCAGCGCGACGAGCCACGCCGCACCGGTTCCAGCCTCCGGCACAGCCGCGCCATTTAGGACGAAGGCCTGCTGGTAGCCCGTCGGGACCCAGTGCTCGTCCAGGCCCCTCATGCTCGGCGCCGACCCGCCTCCGTCCGGGCCACCATCCGAGGTCATCCAGTAGTTCAGGCCGGTCCCCGAGGCGCGCACGTTTCGTCCACCGATCCAGTAAGAGCCCGGCTCCAGCCTGATCGCCATTCCGGAGACCTCGTACACAAACTCTGCGCGACCGAAGAACGAGCCGCCGGTCGCTTGCCTCGTCAAGGTCGTCGTTTCTTGAGCGACCAACTCCCCGGGAGCGCCGCCTGCTTCCGTATAGACGAAGACTTCGAAGAGGTCCCCGGGCGAGAACCCCGAATCCTCCACGACCGTAAGCCGGAAACCTGTGATTTCCGACGGTGCGTGGAGGAAGAAGTCGTCCACCAGTCGGCTGCCGGCAACCGTCAGAGTGACTGCGGCCACGCGATCCGGCGTGAGATTGTTGTCCCAGAGGACAGCCGCCGGTACCGCGTGGCACGGGATCAGGAACGCGCAGGTCGCAGCTGCGGCAAGGCAAGAGGATACGCGCATGCCCTATTCTACTTCCATTTCAGAAATGGGGGGCGCCGGGCATCTCGTACCTGCGCCCAAAAAGACGAACCGCCCGGACGAGCCGGGCGGTTCAAGTCGCCAGGTTTTACAGTCGGTGCTCTTCAGCGAGCCGTGCCGGTTTTACTTCCGGCGGCGGCGAGCTGCGAGAGCGGCCAGGCCAGCGCCGATCGCCAGCATGGTGGCGGGCTCGGGAACCGGGTTGCCCTCGATCGTGAAGGCATGGTGCCAACCGCTGCCCTCCGGCGAGAAGGTGGTCCCAGCGTCGAGGCTGAAGTAGCCTGTGCTGGAGGAAGCGCCGTCCGGACCGCCGTCCGACGTCATCCAGTAGTTGGTGCCGGAGCCGCTCGCGTTAGCGTTGCGGGCGCCGATCCAGTACGTACCGGGGCCGAGGTTCAGACTATTCATGTTGATCGAGTAGTCGTAGTCGGCTCGACCGAAGTAGGTCAGACCGGTGGCCGTGCGCGTGAACGACAGGCCCGCGATATAGGAATTCAGCGAGCCCGGCGCGCCGGCGTTGTCGTCGTAGATGTAAACATCCATGTCGTTACCGGCCTGGAAGGTGGAGTCATCGATGATGTTCATGTTGAAGCTGTCGATGACCCAGCCAGCACCGCCGACGACGATGTCGTCAACGACGCGGATGTTCGGGAACGACGGCGGCGAAATCGCGCGACCGTTGACCCCGTTCGGCGTCAGGTTGTTGTCCCAAAGGACTGCGGCGTTGGCGGCCGAAACCGCGCCAGCCAGGATCGCAATTGCGAACAGTTTGGTCTTCATGGTTTATTTTCTCCTCCTCTCTTATTCAGAGTAGTGTTTGATTTTTGACCAGGCTCGACGAAAGTGGCCATGGCCGATGTCGAACCTATTGCCAGTCTACCCCGTGCTTGCGCACGAAAGTTTCCTGGCGTTGAAAGTGTAACACATCCGGCGGGCCAGAGGACGGGATTCCGGTTAAAACCTGGTAAAAAATGGGTAGCAGGTCGGGAGAACTCTGGAAGGTTGCAGAGGATTCGGGGCGCGCCGGCGCAGGCGTTTCGCCTCCGAACCGAGAAACCGCCCCGCGAGAGGCTCGGTAGATACTGTACCACCTTCTGAAACAAACGGATCCGGATTCGGCGCAGACCCTCCGTGCTGCTCGCCGGGGGTGGACCCGCAACGACGGAATCCTGCCGGCTGCTCCCTGCTCCGCCGGGAGCGGCGGCTCCCCGCATCGAGGACGGACACACGCCGCTGGTTGACACTCAACCGTCCTGACGATATATAGGGTAGACATTTGACTACTTACTATGGATACACACGCTTCCTCTGCGCATGAACTCGCCCTGCTCGCGGACGCCATCCTCGCCAGGATTCCTCGCGATCCTGACCGGCCGCACTACATCGAGCAATGGTTCGCCCGCAAGCTCCGGATCGCCCGCGCCCGGGACCGGGAGAACGCTCGGCGCCTTCAACGGGAGACCGATCTGAGCGCGCCGCTGTGGAGAACGGAGGTCAAACGGTTCCTCGAACGAGCCGACCTGACGCGGATCCAAGCGATGGTCGTTCGAGCCTTTCTTTGCGGTCTTTCTTGGGCTGAGATCGGTAGACGCACGGGCCGAACGAAGCAGTCGGCGCAGCAGCATTTCCGTGCCGCCCTGCGGAAACTGCAACGAGCGGCGCGCACGGACCCGTACGCGGGCCTTGCCGAGGTCTATCGGGCGGAGGTGCGAAGAAAGGGTCGCTACGCCTAACGCACTTCCCACTTGGTCAGGTCGTACCGACCGCCCCAAGAGATGAAGGTGACGCCGCGGTCGTGATAACCGATCCGCGCTCTCACCTTGCCCGTTCCCGCTTGCACGAAGCGACTCGCGTTCGAGGTGATCGTAACGACGACCGTAGTATCGGCGAACGGCCCATCGCGCTCATCCACCTGCTCCCAGAAGTTGCCCTGGTAGTTGAACAGTTCGATCCGCTGCCGGACGGGCGTTCCGGAGGTGGCCGCTTCGAGAACGAACTGCAAGAGAGTGGGCGATTCGACGGGAGAGGTCCCTTCCACCTCGATCTCGACCGACGCGGCGGCGATCTCCGTCGGGCGCCGGGCTTCGACGTTGACATACGAGTTGTCGCTGAAGAGCAGGTCGTTCAGGCTGCCCCCAAGCAGGGCTCCGCGGGTAACGGTGAACTGGGTGGGCAGAACCGTCTCGGTGAGGGCGATGGCGGTTACGTTGTCAATGCCGAGTTGAGCCTGGATCGGGTCGCCGCCTTCGCTGGGAGGATCGGCGTCGTGCCGAATCATAATCCGCTCGACGTTCGTAATGACATCCTGATACGATTCCGGCCCGAAGACGTTGACGAGATCGGCTTCGCGGAGGGAGAAGGTTACTTCGTGCCAGGTATTGTCCGGCGGGAGGGTAACCGGCACTCGGCTGGTGAACCGGGAGCCGATGGCGCTCATGATCACGATGCGCATTTGGAGCGTACTGCTCGATTGGTTGCGCAGGTGGACGCGAACTCCGTCCACGCCCGCGGTTACGTAGTTGCCGGCCCACTGCACGTTATTGAAGGTGGCGAGGCGGCTGCCGGAGCCGAATCCTCCCGTGCTGGTGATCTGGAGGAAACGGTCTCCCGCGCCATTCGGGCCGCCGGAGGGCTGGTTGGTCGGGTTAGCCCCGCCGCCCCAGCCCTGGGTGGTACCGTCTTGGAAGTCGTCTTGCTGTCCGAGCGAGATGCCGAAGGCAAGGGGCGCCGCCATCAGGAGGCAGCCCACGATCCATGCTTTGCGAATCCAGGGCGTGTTCATGATTCTCCTTTCCCATGAGAGAGTTTCTGCGCCACCCCCGACCGACGGGGCCGAGACGGTGGCTCTTCTGCTCATAGTATACGACAGATA
>RFHN01000215.1 GCA_003695835.1 Armatimonadota bacterium | reverse complement strand
GTGTGGACCTTCGCTGAACCGAGCTGGCCGGATTCGATGACGGCCTTGAACGTGGAATCCTCGTCGAGCGGGAACTGCATGATGTCGCCGGGGTAGAGCCGGATGCCGTCGCCCGCGGCAACATCCTCGTTGCCGACATAGACGATGATACCGTCTTCTGACTCGTTCTTGAGGACGAGGAGGCGGCGGTCGAAGGTTGGGTTGGTGGTGAGGATAACGCTGAGGTTGTTGGAGTCGAGCGTGAACTGGGCGGTCTTGAGCCCGTTGTTGTTGACGAACGAGATCTGGGCGAACCCGTCGTCATCGAAGTTGAAGTGTTTGGACGGCTTGCTCATGCGAGTTCAAGGGTGGCGACTTCCTCAATCGCCCCTTCCTTGATGCCGTGAACAACCACGCCATCGGTATACGGGCAAATAAGTGTACTGCCCCCGCAGGAACTGCGCGCGTGACGAGTGCTGCTCCAGACCAATAGGAGCGCTCGCCCAGCCCGAACTGCGCCCTGCGCCTCGGACTCCATAACCCGAAGACGTAGTGACGCCCGAAGGACCGAGTAGTACAGCGTCCGTTGGGAATGCGATGATCAAGAGTCTACGCTTCGACAACGGATTGGGCGGCAGCGGATCGTCCTCAGGATTGTCAACACCTTGTCCAGCAACCGCGTGGGCGGCTGCAGAGCTGCACAGGATGCGTCCTACCCCGTCTATGTTAAGAGTCCCATCGTTCATGCTCGCTATCCCAACTCCAAAACGTCCACTTCAGGCTCCGCCTGTCCCACATCATAGGAGGCTGTCGCGTAGACCTCTGCGCCAGGCCCGATGCAAAGCACGATCTCATCGAGAGGATAGAGGGCAAAACCCGACTCCGGTGTTACGTTAGAATCGCCCAGAAACACCGGCACCGCATTGGGCACACCCGTTCGGTATGCACGAATGCGAAGGAACTTGCGCTCAAGTCCCAGCTCTCCGCTGGCAAGCAAAACCGCAGACCCGCTTGGCTCAATGAAGAACTGCTTCGAGCCTGGGCCTTCCTTCCCGCTTTGCGTGACCCACAGTCTGCCGCCCTTGTCGAGGTTCAAGAGCGCCGCCTCCTTCGGCAGGTCAACGCCATCGCTGCCGACAGCGCCACCAAGGCGGCGCTGGTTGCCGGCTCGGGGACGACTTCGCCGTGGATCTCGAACGCGACTGTCCAGTCGTTCCAAGGGAGCCACCCTTCTTCACCGGGCCTCGACCAATGCGCAGGTCGCCTCGGCCCATCCGGCAAGCCGTCACTGGAGTACCAGGCGGTGGGAGCACTACCGCCGCCTTGACCGAGCGGATGGAGAACCCCGACCCAGTAAACGCCCGGCTCAAGAACGAGGTCAAGGCCGGAGACCGAGTAGTAGTAGCCAGTGCCGCGTGACCAGTTGGTGCCGGATAGGACGCGTTCGTGAGGCAGGACGGCCGAGAAGACCTGATTGCCCGGGGCGTCACCGGAGTGGAAGTAGATCTCGCTCACCCCACCGTCATCATATTCCGGAAAGATCAGCAGGTGGAACCGGGCGCTTTCGATCCGCCAGCCGGGGCCGTCGGGGACGACGAAGTCGTCAACCACGCGCTGCCTTCGCTCGCCTCCAATCAAGATCGCCCCTCCCCTGTCCCACTCGATGTTGTTGTCCCAAAGGACAGCCGCACCCGCGGGAGCGGCGGCGAGAATGCCCAGCAGGGTCGCCGAGAGCGTGGCGGTATTCTTCATCATCCAATCTCCATTACGCGCACTGGTATTCCATCCCCCGTCGCGCTCATGAGCGCGTAGATGGGCACGCCCGGAGTCGCAGGCAGCACTACCTCGAACCGCGCCCATACCGGCAGGCCTTTGGCCGTAACCGGCGGGCCGTTCCCCAATTCAATGTCCTCTCCTCCAATGAAGATGAAGCGAGTGGTCACGTCAATCGGCCCCTCGAACTTGACGATCAGCCACCGCCTGTTCGCCAGGCCCGCGGTCAATTCCACCTTGTCCTCGTTCTCCGTCCCGTCCACGAGGATTGAGGCCTGCTTGACCGACGAGCCCGCCTCGGTCGCCAGCATGTAGCCGAGGGTGTCAATGTTGATCACCTTGCTCGGCCCGCCCTGCCCTTTCGGCGCGGTGCCCGGCGCGCCCGCGGAGGTTTCGCACACGCACACGCGAGCGCCTTCCTCGGCGTAGCCCCACACCTCGATGTCCGGCCCGAGCGTAAGCCAAAGCTCCTCGAACTCATCCAGCCCGAAGCCGTTCGTGTCGTCCACGCCGTCGTCCCAGCCGATGTACACCCGGCCGCTTCCCTCCATCACCTTCAGGTACAGCGTATTCCGGTTCGTCAGCAGGCGCGAGATCTGAATCGCTCCGGTGGACTCCCACTCCACCTGTGCACCGGTGAAGCCGACCCCCGCCTCCGTCACCTTCGCGTAGCCGAGAGAGTCAAGGTTCAACCGCTTGCTCGGGGTGCTCATGTGATCTCGATCACCTCCAACACCGGCGCCTCGCCGGTAGCGGCATTGATGTAGTTGACGTGCTGATCAGCGCCCGTGGGCACATCCAGCGTGATCTCGTCGCCCGGGAACAGGGTGATGGCGTCGTCGCCGTCCTGCTGGGGAGTGGTGTCATCCGCTGGGGCTGCGTAACCGATGTTGACGTTCGCCGCCTGCGTCCCGCTGCGGTTGCGGATGATGACTTTGACGGTGCTGTTGTTCAAGTCGAGCGACTGGCTGGTGTTGCCGCAGGTCACTTGCTTTGGCGGGTTGAGCGTCTTCGCCATTTCCTGACGCCAGTGTAACGCATTTCAGCGTGGTTTGCGGGGGGGGGGGGCGAAAGTCTGGTAGAAATGCGAGGAAAACCCTCAAGCAGCAGAGGCTATCCGGCGAACGAGCCGCCCCTCTCACTCAGGGAGCCGGCGCATGACCTCGATCCGATCGCCAAGCTGAATCTTCTTAATGACATCCAATCCCTCGACGACGCGCCCGAACGCTGTGTACGTTCCTTCAAGGAACCGCTGGTCACCGTTGCAAATGAAGAACTGAGAATCAGCGCTGTTTTCGTCTCGCACATCGCGCACCATGCCGAGAGTGCCGTTCGTAAACTTGAGGTCGTTCTTCTCGAACGGCAGCTTCTCGCCCGTGCCGCCTGTTCCGATTCGCGGGTCGTCGAGGGGGAGGTTCTTCGTCAACGGATCGCCCGTAACGAGGATGAACGGGCGGGGGTTGTTCTCGACCCGATGGAAGCGCACGCCGTTGTAGAAACCACTGTCCACAAGCTTGAGGAATTTGGCGACCGTCTTGGGCGCCTTGTCCGGATACAGTTCAAAGACCATCCGCCCCCGCCCCGCGATGACCATCTCCACTTTCTGCGCCGTCGCGGACACGGCCGCAAGAACGGCTGCCATCAAAGCCAACCCGAATCGCCACTTCATTCCTTGAGTTTAGACGTTTCAAAGCTCGTTTGGGCGTCAGG
>RFHN01000214.1 GCA_003695835.1 Armatimonadota bacterium | reverse complement strand
GGAGAGCGGAGTCCACGACGATCGGTCCCTGCACCGCCCATTGCCCACCGCCAGAGGGCACAAAGAGGTTTACGAGAGCGGCGGACAGGAACGTGAAGACCGGCAGCGTCTGTTGGCTCGCGTGCTCCGCGATCCATTGGCTCGTCGCCGCAATCAGGCCGCTTGCGCTCAACACGGCTTGAATGCCGGCATAGAAGGGAAATTGAAGGATGATCCCGCCGCATCCGCTGGCGGCTTCGTTGACGGCTTGTGCGTAACGCAGGGGAGATCCGTGAAGGAGCATGCCGAGAAGAAGAAAGAACAGAATAATGATATTGATGTCAATGGAGAGAAAGCCAACCTTGGGCACGAGCAGGAAGAGGTAGGCAAATCCCGCAGCGACGACGAAGAGAGTGAGGAGCCAGGAGTGGTTGAGGCGGTCGCTCGGCGTTCGGATGAGCGTGTCCTCTTCTTCCGGATGCTCGAGCATAGGCGCTTCGAGAATCTCGTCGTCTCCCTTCGGCGCGAGCCAGACGAAGAACAAGGGAACAACGAGAAGGAGCAAGGCTGCCACGGCAAGGTTCAGCGGAGAAAACACGGTCTGCTCCAGGCCGACCGTTCCGATCTCTTGTGCGCGGTCGCCGAGGACCTCGGTCACATCCTTCATCTGCGTCATCTTGAAGGGTGCAGTTCCCGAAAGGCCGCCATGCCATACCATCAAACCGACATAACCCGCCGCGACCACGAGTGGATAGTGGAGTTTCCGCCCGTCCCGCTTAGCGGCTTTCCCGATTTCGCGGGCAAGAAGGGCGCCGACGATCAGTCCAAGCCCCCAGTTGATGAACGCCGCGACCATGGCGACGGCGGCGGTGAGGGCGGCTGCGGAGCCAGTCGTGCGGGGCACGGAGGCGAGGCGCTCGATGAGTCTGCCGACCGGCTTCGTGCTGGCGAGGGCGTGGCCGGTGACCAGGATGAGACACATCTGCATGGAGAAGGTGAGGAACCGCCAGATTCCCTTTTCGTCGGGAGTAACCTGTCCGTCCACGAGCCGTCCTCCCCAGGCGCCGATCGTATCAACGAGTGAGAAATCCGGCTTTCCCGCGACTATAGCCAGTAGAAATGCGAGGGCCGTGAGCAGGATGGCGAGGATGAACGGGTCTGGGACCCACTTTCGACTGAAGAGTGCGAGTGCTGCGCCAAGCCTTCGTACCATCAACCGAAAGGACGAATCAGAGGGCGCTGCCGCCGCATCCCAGCAGAATTACCGGTTTTGAGGTGTTTTTTGCGAGTCGTTAACTACCCACGCGAAACTCACGGTATACTGTAAGTGCTCGGTTCGCCAGGTCCGAGCATCTGAAGGAGAGACTCTAATGAAGAGACTATTGACAATACTGGGTCTCGCAACTCTGGCTTCCGTTGCCGGGGCTGTGATCGTGGAGACCGAGCCGAACAACACGTTCGGTACGGCCAACGTGATCACCCGTGGTCCCTCTCCGTGGGCTGACGTTGGGGTGATGAGCCTCACGGCAGGTGGCGGAGATGTGGACTTCTTCTCGATCAATCTGTTTGAAGGTGAGTTCATCACCATCATCACGACTCCGATCGAGGATCCTTACAGCGACCCCGATACGATACTTGGGTTGTTTGACAACAGTCAGAACCTGCTTGAATTCAACGATGATGCCGGTTCCGGTTTCGGTTCCGCGATTCGTTGGCAAGCGGAGTACACTGGTGTCCACTACATCGCAGTATCCGGATTCGGGGACGATGACTTCGTTGGCGACCACAGTGAGGATGGCGCGTACATTCTCACTGTCAGCACCGTGCCTGAGCCTGCAACTCTGCTGGCGATTGGCGCTGGTCTGGCGGCACTTGCCGCTCGCCGACGGAAGAAGTAGTAAGTTACGGTAACCGTTGCAACGGAAGTCGGTGTCGAGTCGGCCCTCGGGCCGGCTCGATTTTTTTCGCTGCGGGTATCGTTCCCTTATGCTGACTCGAAGAGAGCTACTGGCTGCGACGGTGGGGGCTGTTGCATTCAAGAACGAGGCGCTGGACCTCTGTGAACGATTGATTCTCCGACTGTCCTCCGATCCGTCCGCCGCTGCCGAGGATGAAGACTTCTGGATTCAGATTCAGCAGGCGTTCACCCTCGACCGTTCGATGGTGAATCTGAACAACGGCGGTGTGTGTCCGTCCCCGCGTGTCGTCTTGGACGCGCTCAAGCGCCAACTCGATTACTCGAACCAGGCGCCGAGCTACTACATGTGGCGACACCTGGAGGACGAAGTCGAGGCGGTTCGGCAGCGGTTGGCGAGGCACTTCGGGTGCGACAAGGAAGAGATCGCCGTTACACGGAATGCCAGCGAAGCGTTGGAGATCTGTCTATTCGGCTTCGACCTCAAGCCGGGAGACGAAGTCTTAACGACAACCCAAGACTATCCCCGTATGGTCAACACCCTGAAGCAGCGCGAGAGAAGGGACGGAATCGTGCTGAGACAGGTCGAGATACCAGTGACGCCGCGTTCTGCGGACGAGGTCGTATCCGCGATTGAGGCTGGGATTACGAACCGCACGCGCCTCCTCTTGATTTGCCACGTGATTTTCTTGAACGGGACGGTGTTGCCGGTTCGCCGCATCTGCGAATTGGGAAGGGCGAGGGGAATCCCCGTGGTCGTGGATGGCGCCCACGCTTTCGCGCATCTTGCCTTCAGTCGCGACGATCTCCGGTGCGACTACTATGGCACCTCTCTTCACAAGTGGCTCATGGCGCCGATCGGCACCGGCTTCCTCTATGTTCGGCGGGACAAGATTCGAGACCTTTGGCCCTTGATGGCGGCCCCTGCCGAGAAGGACGACGACATTCGAAAGTTCGAAGAGATTGGAACGCACCCGGCGGCGAATCACAATGCTGTCGCGGAAGCGCTCACGTTCCATGAGCTGATCGGCCCCGAGCGCAAGGAGGCGCGATTACGGTTTCTGCGAGACCGGTGGGCGAACCGTCTCCGCGACGAGAAGAACGTCCGGTTCCACACGAGTCTCGATCCCGAGTTTTCCTGCGGCCTCACGACGGTGGAGATCGTGGGAATCGAACCGAGCGCGCTCGTGGAGTGGCTTTGGAAGGAGCATCGCATCTTCGTTGTCGCCATCCAGCACGAGCAGTTTCGCGGGATCCGCGTCACGCCGAACGTGTACACCACGCTCGACGAGCTGGACCGCTTCGCCGATGCGATGCTCCTGGCCGCTCGGAAGGGGATCGGCTAAGGAACGACTCCCCAAAGGATCCGATCGTATTGGCCCGACCAGGATAGGAAGGTAACGCCTCGGTCGTGGTAGCCGACCTTGATCCTCATTTTTCGCGTCCCGTCTTCGACATAGTCGGGCGCCGGCGCTCGGCCATGCGTGGAGATGACCTGGTCGAAGTCGGGCGCGTTCCTCTCGTCCACCACCTCCCACGTCTGCGTTGTGAAGTTGTAGTATTCAATGCGTTGGATCGCGGGGCTGCCGGTGCACATGGCTTCGACTTCGACGCCGAGATCTTGAGGTGTCTCCGTGGGCGAGGTCGCCTCGAAGATCACTTCGACGGATGGCTCCGCGACCGTGAAGGGGCGGCGAGCTTCGACGATCAGGCGGTCGTCATCGCTGAATCGTACTCGCTGGATTCCGCCTTGGATCTCGACGCCGTGCGTCACCTGATACCGGTCGGGTGTCACGAACTGAATCTGAAAGCTCAGACACACGCATAGGATGCCTACCATGCTGTCTATGACCTCCTTCTTCGAGAATCCTTCGCCTTTTAGTATACAGCGCGAGGCGTCAGGATGGGGTCATCATTTCTATGAGTTTTGCATAACAGAGCCTGGCGGATTCGATCGGGTCCATGCGCGGATTGTCCATTTCGAGGACCAGCGTCCGAACGCCGATTTCGGCGCACGTATCGAGAATCGCCGCATGGGGTAGGTTCCCCTGGCCCCATTCGATATCGCCTCCGTCGGCGCCCCTGTCTTTGATATGAACGGACCGCACCCGGCCCCTCAAATCGCGGAGAAACTGCACGGGATCCTCCCCTCCAACCGCCACCCAATAGACGTCGGGCTGAAAGAGCAGCCTCTCGGTTTCCGAGACGAGAATGCTCATGCCGGTTTGCTCGCCGACCGCTTCGAATTCAAAGGAATGATTGTGGTAGGAGAACTCCAACCCTTGCTGCATGGCGACGTCCGCCGCCATCTCCAGCTTCGACGCGGTCTCCCGCCATTGGTCGGGCGTGGATCGAGCTTGTTCTGGGAGGTAAGGCACTGTGATCTCGGGTGCGCCGAGCTCTTGATAGGGCTGGAAGACGTCGAGGAGATTGTCGCGCAGCGACTCGAAGGGGATGTGAGCGCCGCTCACTTTGAGGTCGGCTTCGTTGAGGAGCCGAGCGAGGTCGGAAGGCGTCTGATCGTATAACCCTGCAAGCTCCACGTATTCGTATCCGATGTCGGCGAGCGCATGAAGGGTTCCCGTTAGGTCACGCTTCGCCACCTCGCGAACGGTGTAAAGTTGGAGGGACACGACTGGAGGCATCATCGCGGGAGGCCCGGGAAGAAGTCACGGGGTACGCCGACGAGGTCAACTTTCCACCTGCCATCCTTCTGGATGACCGGAATCTTGAACGGTTCGTCCACTTCCTTGGCGCCTCCGATGGAGAATTGAACGAGATACACGTCGACGACGGCGTGACCGTCGCCCGTCATTCGCGCGTCGCCGATCCTCCAGACGAAGGGCATGCCTTTGGAGGCGACGTCAAAGCAGTACCGCCACTGTTCCTCGATCGGCTTGGACGGCTTCTCGAGATAAGAGTACTCGTTGAGGGTTTGAAGGTCCTGGTTGGCGAGCCCTTCCATGAACTTCTGAACCGCAGCCTCGGGTGTCTGTCGGTTCATGAGCACGACGAAGCCGATCGCGAGAAGGATCACGAGACCGACCAGGCCGAGAATGCCGATGAGATTGAGTCGAAGAAAGGCTCGGGACTTCATCGCGACCTCCATCCGGGGTTACGCGCGTCGATGACCCATCCGTGCTCCATCCGGATTAGGTAAATCGGAACGCGCATCTCTCCCCTCCGCGTGAGGAAAACGACGGTTGCGACCGCCGTCCCGTCGGTCATCTGGACGGCGAGCACGGCATAGGTGTAGCTTTGCGAGAGCAGGTCGCGCATCTGGTCAATGACGAAGCGGATTTCGTAGGGGTTTCCCAAAACGATGGTTCGGGCCGCGGGCCTCTCACGACCCTCAAGGATTCTCAAGAACCGAAGAACTGTCGCCTCCGGGCCGGCGAATTGGTTCATGGCGAAGACCGAAAGCGTCAATGCCGCTAAGGCGGCTGAGGTCAAGATGCCCAGAAACGGCGACGAACGGGACGGCACGAGGGGAGTTATACCTGCCGGGATTCGCTCAACCCCCTTGACAAACGGCGTCTGGGGTATAACCTGGCTGCGAGGAGAGGGCGGCGTAGCCTGCCCATTCCCGCGATGGGCCACCGAGAGGGGCCCGACAAAACAAAAACATTCAACCTATAGGAGGTGTGCATATGAAAAAGATCGTTTCTTTGATTCTGATGATCGCCATCGCGGGTGTTTTCGCTGCAGGCTGCTCCGGAGGCGCCGATTCTGGCGGTGGGGACAACACTTCGTCGTCCTCTTCTTCTCAGACTGACGGAGGCGGAGGAGGCTAGGTCCCGTAAGCGATTCATCTTGGGCGCCCGCGGCAGCAATGTCGGGGGCGCCTGGGTTTTAAGGGTCTCGCTCCAAGAGCCTTTGCTGGGCGGAACGAGCCGGAACAAAGCTAGGATCTCGAAGCCGATACGCGTCCGCGATCCTCGAGACCGCGATGCCGGTCGCAACCGCCACGTTTAGGGATTCCACCATTCCGAAGAGAGGAATCGCGACCTTTTCGTCGCACAGGGCTTCGGCCTCGGGGTCTAAGCCTTCCAGCTCTCTGCCGACGACGAGCGCGCAAGGAAACTGCCACTCCACCCGCTGGATGGGGACGCAGTCAGGGGAAAGCGTCAATCCGTAAATCCGATACCCTTCCGCTTTGGCTTCTTCGATTGCCTCGACCGTCGGTTTCCATTCAAACGGCTGCCACTTGATGGCGGCGAAGCCACCTGACAGGTCCTTTTCCTTCTCGCTGCTGACGGGGGCGTAAACGACCTTCTCGACGCGAAAGCATTCGGCGATGCGGAGGATGTTTCCGTGATTGATTCCCTTGTCCAGCGGGCAGCAGAGAATCCGGAGGGGAAGGCGCGGGAGTTGAGCGTACCGCTCCCGGAGCCCGGGGTCTTGAGCCACTCGCGACGCCGCTCGCACAACTTCCTCCAAGCGGCGCACCGCCTCTCGTCCTCGAACCGTGTCTTTGCCCATCTTCCCCTCGTTATATCGCAACCGATGGCATCGAGGTCTGGTATGCTCTTACGAGGGACTGGCGGTGAGCCGTTCCGGAGGAAGAAATGGGTTTCCTGATCGTGTTTTTTGTTCTGATCGTCGCGGTCATTGTGATGGCTTTCGCGATGTACAACGGCCTTGTACGGCTCCGACAGGAGGCCAACAACGCCTGGGCCCAGATTGACGTTCAACTCAAGCGGCGCCACGACCTCATCCCGAACCTCGTGGAGACGGTCAAGGGCTACATGCAGTACGAGCAGGACACCTTGGAAAAGGTGATCCAAGCGAGGAACCACGCGATCGCCGCTTCGAACATCCAGGAGAAGGCGGAGGCGGAGAACGCGCTGACTCGCGCGATCGGCGGAATCTTTGCTCTTGCCGAGAACTACCCCGAACTCAAAGCCAGCGAGAACATGGCGCAACTGCAGGAAGAGCTCCGCTCCACCGAAAACAAGATCGCCTACGCACGGCAGTACTACAACGACGTAGTAACCGAATACAACACCAAGCTGGAACAGGTGCCGACGAACATTATCGCCTCGATGTTCAACTTCCAGAAGCGGGAGCTGTTCGAGATTGACGCTCCCGAAGAGCGGGAGCCTGTGAAAGTGCAATTCACCGAGTAAGCGGTGTCCTACACGTTTCGCGCACAGATCGCCAAGAACCGACGGGCGAGCGCGTTCCTCTGTCTGTTCATGGCGCTGCTGCTCACGGCTGTCGGGTGGGCGGTTGGCTATCTCGCGGATCCCAGTTTCGGCGTGGCGGGTGCCGTTCTCTTCGCCGTCATCGGGGTTGTCCTGTGGATCTACGTCCAGACCTCCGGCCACAAGGCGGTTCTTCAGATCAGTCGTGCTCGGCGGGCCACCCATGAGGAGGACCAGATTCTCTACAACGTGGGACACGAGGTGGCTATCGCTGCTGGCGTCCCACTGCCTACCCTTTACGTAATCGAAGACTCTTCTCCGAACGCGTTTGCGACCGGATTGGACCCACGCGATGGCATCATCTGCGTCACGACCGGGTTGCTGGAGAAGCTGGATCGAGACGAGCTACAGGGCGTGGTCGCTCACGAGATGGCGCACATCCGCAACAACGATATCCGGTTGATGACGACGCTTGCCCTGACAGTGGGGCTGATCGTGTTGGTGCGGGATCTGATCCTGCGGGGCTGGTTGAGGATGGGCGGGCGGAGAGGCCGCCGCGGGGAGGGGAACGCGGTTCTACTGGCGCTCGCTGTGGCTCTTCTCGTCCTGGCGCCGATCTTTGCGGTGCTTCTGCACCTGGCGGTGAGCCGGCAACGCGAGTTTCTCGCTGATGCGACCGCCGTGCAGTTCACCCGCTATCCAGACGGATTGGCGAGGGCCTTGGAGAAGATCGCGAGCGACCCCGACGAGCTAGAGGCTGCCAACAAGGCGACCGAACACATGTACATCGTCAGCCCGTTCCAAAAGCTGCATGAACGCTCCAACCTCTTCAGCACGCATCCTCCGATCCGCGAGCGCATCCGACGCTTGAGGGCCATGGGGATTGAGCGCAGGCACGAATCCCGGACCGTGCCTCCGGTCGTTCAGGAAGACCGGAGTGCCTCGATAGACGACACGCCTTGACGCCTCATCTCCCCCTGAAGTTCCTCCAGAATCCGTTTGACGACTTGGGGCCCTCGGTACACGAATGCGGTGTAGATCTGCACCACGTCCGCGCCCGCTCGCAGCCGTTCGAAGAGATCCTTGCCCGTAAAGATTCCCCCGACGCCGACGAGAGTAGCTCTTGGGTGAGCGGTTCGAACGGCACGGAGCGCCTCCGTAGCCCTCTGCCGTAGAGGCGCCCCGGAGAGTCCCCCCGTCTCCTTCGCTCTTGGGCTTTGCAGGTTCGTTCGAGCCAACGTGGTGTTGGTGAGGATTGCGCCCGCTGCTCCGGCTTCGAGGGCAACGCCGACGAGGTCAATCAAGGCGCCGTCTTCCTCGTCTGGACTGAGCTTGACGAGGATGGGTTTGTTCTCGATTTCAAGCAGTCGAGGGATGAGGTTCCTGAGGAAGGTGGGAGATTGGAGGTCCCTGAGGCCCGGAGTGTTCGGCGAGGATATGTTGACGACGCCGTAGTCGGCATGCGGCGCCAGTCGTCTCCATACGGCGACATAGTCGTTCGGCGCATCGCCCTCCGTCGTATCTTTGTTTTTCCCCAAGTTGACGCCCACGACCCAGTCGCCGGGTCGGTGCTCGAGGTTCGACGCTACGGTCTCCGCGCCCGCGTTGTTGAATCCGAGGCGGTTGATCAGAGCGAGGTCTTCGGGGAGACGAAATAGGCGGGGCTTCGGGTTGCCGGGCTGCGGGCGAGGGGTTACCGTACCGACCTCCACAAAGGCGAATCCGAGTCGCTGCAAGCCGCGGAGCGCGATGCCGTTCTTGTCAAATCCGGCCGCCAGCCCGACCGGGTGGGGAAGCCTGCGCCCAAATAGCTCAACCGAGAGGCGCGGATCGGTCGGCGGCTGCACCCGGAGCAGGCCCGTGCGGAGCACAGACAGCGCCAGATTGTGCGCCCTTTCCGCATCGAGACGCCAAATCAACGGACGAAAAAAGGAATAGGCTATAGGTACGCCCCCCTCGAACCGAGATT
>RFHN01000213.1 GCA_003695835.1 Armatimonadota bacterium | reverse complement strand
CTTGATGGATCAGCTCGAGGAAGGCAAAGGCGCGATTCTCATCACGGGACATTTCGGGAACTGGGAGCGGATGGCGCATTACTTCGCGATTGAAGGGATCCCACTCAGCGTCATCGCTCGCGACGCGAACGATGCGGAGACCACGAGGATCGTCAACCAGGCCAGGCGGAGCGAGGGCTTCGAGGTTTATCCCCGCTCCAAGGCAGCCCGGAGAGTGCTCCAAGACCTCAAGGCCAACCGCTGCGTCGGCATCCTCCCGGACCAAAACGCCCAGGAACTGTTCCTTCCGTTCTTCGGCCGACCTGCCGGCACCGTCGCCGGGCCTGCCGTCTTCCACCTCAAGACGAAGGCGCCCGTTCTTACCACGTTCTGCGTCGAAAATCCCGACGGCACGTATCAGGTTACAGTCCGTCGGCTCGAACTGCCTGAACCGACAGGCGACAAAGAGCGAGACGTGGAAGCGATCATGACGCGCATCAACCTCGCCATCGAGGAAGCCGTGCGAGAGCATCCGGAGCAATGGCTCTGGCTGCACGACCGGTGGCGAAGCGCACGACGGGAAGGTTTGCTGTGAAGGACCGAGTCCTGATTGTTCGACTATCGGCGATCGGCGACGTGGTGATGGCGCTGCCGGCCGCGGCGAGCATCAAGGCTTCGAACCCTTCCGCAAAGGTCGCATGGGTCGTGGATCACCGAATTCGCGAGCTACTCATCGGACACCGGGCGATTGACAAGGTGTATCCGATCTTCACCGATCGTAGAGTTCGACGAAACCCAGCGCGATGGCGCGTCATGCTCAAACAGCACCGCGAGTTGGCGGAGTTCCATGCCGAAGTGGGGATAGACCTGCACGGGCACGCAAAAAGCAGCATTGCCTTACGGGCGTCGAAGGCTCCGGAACGCTACACGTTGGACCCGAAGGATCCGCTTTCCCGCATACTCGGCGGGAAACTGGTATTCAGCCGCCCGAATCAGCACAGGGTCGAGGCGTACCTGGACGCGGTGCAACGGGCAGGGTTCCCCTACCGTCGGTACGATTTCGACTTGCCTCTGAATGCAGCGATCCAGGCGCACGTCCGTTCCCTTTTAGGTGACGGAAACTGGATCACGTTGCACGCCGGCGGCACGCATCCAAAGAAGATCTGGCCGATCGAGCGGTTCATCGAAATTGCCAAGTGGCTTCACGGAGAGGGACACCGCCTCGTTCTCGTCGGCGGGCGGGGCGAAGAGCGCCTGGTCGAACCGCTCCTGGCATCGGTTCCGTGCGAAACGCTCGTCGGTAAGGTCGGTTTGCTCGAAGTTGCGGAGGCGATCCGCAGGGCCAAGTTGCATATCTCCGGCGACACGGGCACAGCTCATCTCGCTGCAGCAGTCGGAACGAAATGTGTTACGGTCTTTGGACACATGCCTGCGTCGGTTTATCATCCGTTCGGGCAACCGAACGCCGTCGTCCAGTGCGGCAGTTCCGCCGCGGATGTGCCGGTGGAGAGGGTGATGGAGAAGGTGCGGGAGCGGCTCCATGAGTGAAAGGATCCTGCTCGTTCGGCTCTCCGCCATCGGCGATATCGTTCACACGATGCCCACAGCAGTCGCCATCAAGAAAGCGCAACCGGAGTGGCGGCTGGACTGGGTGGTTCAATCCAATCTCCGGCCGCTGCTCGAAGGATTTCGGTTCGTGGATCAAGTCATCGAAGTACCGCGAAGGCCGAGGCTGGGTGACCTCTTTGGGATCCGAAAAGAGCTCCGTGAGAGGCGGTACACGGTTGGCCTTGACATGCAGGGGCTCTTCAAGAGTGCGCGGGTACTCGCGCTCTCCGGCGCAAAGAGGCGTCTGGGCTACTACTGGCAGCGGGAGGGAGCGTGGCTCTTCAGCAAGGCGGTGAAACCCGCAGCCGACAAGACCCACGTCGTAGACCACTATCTCGCGGTCGCCGAGGCTCTTGTCGGGCCGGTCCATGAGGTCGAGTTTGGACTCGAGCCGACCGAGACTGCTTTGGCGAAGGCAAACGAGCTGCTGAAGCCGGTCCGCGATCGCGCCGAGAACCGCAGGCTGCTGGCCGTCAACCTGGGGGCTGGACAGCCGGAGAAGCGCTGGCCTATTCCGAGCTTCGCTCGAGCGATTTCCCTCGCCAGGAACTCCGGCTGGGAACCGTTCCTGATTGGCGGACCCATGGACGCGGCGGCCGCGGAAGAGCTGAGCGGTTCTTGCGAGGCGCCGCCGGTCAGTCTCGTCGGGAAGACGTCGCTGGATGTTCTTGTCGGCGTTCTCGCGCTTGCCGACGCGCATCTCGGCGGTGATACCGGCTCGACGCATATCGCCGTCGCCCTGGACAAACCCGTTGCCTGCATGATGGGCCCCACCCGACCGGAGCGAAGCGGTCCCTATCGGCGACCGCACCAGGTTGTGTACAAAGAGGGCGATGCCTTCCGAGACATCGCCCCTGAAGAGGTCGTGGCCCTTCTCCCGCCGGTTTAGGCAGCTGGAATCGGGCTGGACGGAGAGGCCTCCAGTTCGCGCCGGAGCATCGCCCGCGCCCGAAACAGCCAACTCTTGACCGTTCCCACGGGCGCGCCCAAAGCGCGCGCTACCTCCGAAACGTCCATGCCGGCGAAATGGCGCAAGACGATCACTTCCCGGTACTGCTTCGGCAAACGTCGGACCGCTTCACGAACCCGTCGCCCAAGTTGCGAGCGAATCGCGTCACCCTCTGGATCGGAATCGCTCTCGAGGTAGTAGGCGTGGCTCTCGAGGTCCTCGCCCGTTCGCTTCCGCCGTCGAGCGACATCAATGCAGACATTCGAGCAGATTCGATACAGCCAGGGGGCGAACTCCCGGGCCGCGTCGAACTCCCGGATCGAGCGCTGCGCCTTGACGAAGGTCATCTGAGCCGCGTCTGCCGCATCCTCGTCGTTCCGAAGAAGCCGCTTCGCATGCAGCAGGATCTGGCGGTAGTAGGCTTGGAAGAGCTCATCCATCGCCTCCCGAGAACCGCCCTGCGCTGCGCGGATCAACTTCGCCTCATCTCGATTTCGAACGGTCGTCGTCATTGCTTTCTCCTTGATTGGACACCCACATAGTACGGCGAAACGCAAAGAGAAGTCAAGCGCGATCTTTAAGATTTGGGACTTTTGACCTAAACATCTTTGAACCTTGAGGCGACAATTGCTCAAGAATTCGAAAGCCTCACCTTGAATTTTCGAATCGGCGCCACTGCCACTCCTGCGGGCGGCATGAAACCTTTTCGGTATAGTATACGTCTGTATACATGGAGGATCACACCATGACTCCTAAAGCGGACAACCAGAAAAGGACGACCTGGGTGTACTTCGCCCTACCTGCGCCCGAACCCAAGGCGGACCGGCGCGTTCGCGCACTCGGGTTGGAAACCGTCAGCCCCAACGCCGATCTGTTTCGCATGCGCGCGCGGAGCGACGGAGCGAACGAGGCTGCGGGGATCGTCGAGCGGATTGCCAGGTGGTATCCGCAAGCCGACCGAATTGGCGTCAGCCTGAACCCGCCCCTGGCGCGGATGCTGACCGCGCCCTCGGCGGCGAGCCGCCTGGTCCTTAACCTTGACGAGCTGGACGCGGCCGTGGCAGACGTGCCCCTCGGCGAAGTGCCCGACATCCTTCCGCGCGAGGCGTCGAGGCTCAATCTTCGTGGCGTGTTCACGGCTGGCGAGTTCGTCACCCTCGAAGAGCAGGACCTCCGACGCATCATGGGCTCCGCACGGGGCGCGTGGTGGGCGAAAGCCCTGCGAGGTGAGGACGTACCAGCGACCGCGCCTTCCTACCTGAGTCGAGGTCTCATCCTTGGCACGCCTCGCCACGGGCCTGCTGACGTGCGCACCGCTGTTCGCAAGGCCCTGCGCACTGCGGTCGCCGCCCTCGTGGGAAAGGGGCTTACGGCTGACGAGGTCTGGGTGGAGATCGCCGCGCAACCCACGGCAATCCGAAAGCGGATGCCGGTTCGGCTTCTGGACGCTTCGGCGATCGAGCAGGAACTCTTCCGGCGTTTCTCGCTGGACGAAGTCCCGTGTCCGCAGCGGGTGTCGGTTCGTTTCCTCGGGATTCGCCCCGTGGAGCAGCCAACGCTGACCTTCTTCGAGGCGGACGAGTCTGCCGCCTAACCCTCTTCCTCTTTGCCCAACTCTTTCAAGAACCGGGCGAGGGTCTCCTCGAAGCCGGCAAGCGTCGGCGTGTAGTACGGCAAAGACAGGCCGTGGTCTGCTGGAAGATAGCGCTGCTGCACCCAGCCGCCGAAATCGTGCGGATAGAGATACGGTTCCCGGTCGCTCGGCTGCGTCTCCATTTTCCTCGAGTTGGGATCGCGTAGGAAATCCGGAACGCGTGGCGGGGGTTTCCCTTCCAGGTCGCCCATCGCCGCCTGGATCGCGCGGTACGCCGAGTTCGACTTGGGCCGAGCGGCCAAATAGATCGTGACCTGAGCCAGAGGGATTCGGGCCTCGGGCATTCCGATTCTTTCGACCGCGTCGAAGGCCGCCGTGGCGAGTACCAGCGCCATCGGATCCGCGTTCCCTACGTCCTCGCTGGCGAGAATCACGAGTCGGCGAGCGATGAACCGCGGATCCTCCCCCGCGACGAGCATCCGAGCCAGGTAGTGCAGCGCAGCGTCCACATCGCTTCCACGTACACTCTTGATGAAAGCTGAGATGACGTCGTAGTGTTGGTCGCCGCGCTGATCGTATCGCAACAGCGGTTGTTGCATCGCTTCGGCAATGTGCTCCGCTGTAACCCGCGGCTCCGGGTGAGCGAGCTGTGCCGCCAGTTCGATGCCGTTGAGCGCCACGCGCGCGTCACCGTTCGCCCACCGCAGCAGCTGCTCCCTCGCCTCGTCGGTGACTTCGACGCCAAGTTCAGCGATGGCGCGCTCGAGGATCCGCGACATCTCCTCTTCGGTCAGCGGCTTTAGCGACCAGACCCGGCAACGCGACAGAAGAGGTGTGGCGAGGCTAAAGACGGGATTCTCGGTCGTAGCCCCAATCAAGATGAGAGTGCCATCCTCCACGTACTTCAGCAAAGCATCCTGCTGCGTTCGGTTGAAGTGGTGAATTTCGTCCAAAAAGAGGATCGTTCGTCGTTCGCGATGCGACGCTTCCGTGGCGATCTTCCGGATCTCCGCGACCCCACACGTTACGGCGCTCCGTTCCTCCATATGGGCGTCCATGCTCCGAGCCAGTAGAGACGCGAGGGTCGTCTTGCCGCACCCGGCTGGACCCCAGAGAATCATGGAGCCGATGCGACCGCTCTCCAACGCCCTCCGAAGCGGCGCGCCTTCCCCAAGCAAGTGCTGTTGACCGACGTACTGCTCGATTGTCTGGGGCCGTAAGCGGGCGGCGAGCGGCTTCCACTCGTCGCGGGATGCGGCTTCGCTCTCGAAGAGAGACATCGTTAGGTGTCAGAATACCGGAGCGAAGGAGATCTCAGGAATTGCGCATCGCACAAAAAAGGCTTTTTGGTACGATCGGTCTCGGCGTAGCACTCGTGGTGCTCGTGGCAATCTTCGTTTGGTGGAAGAACAAGCCACCCGGCTATCTCGATCCTTTGATTCCGCCAGCCAACACGGCCGGCACGATCCTTGCTCTCAAGGAAACGGAGAGCGGACACACTTTGGTCGCTATTCAAGCGGACGGCTCGATGAGATCTCCGGACGACCCGGGAAACGTAACGGAGTGCGCCTGGGATGCCAGGGGGGAGCGCGCCGTCTTCATCAGCAACCGCGGCGAAGCGGGGACCTATCAAGTCTTCAACTGGGTGCCCGATCGAGCCAACGAACCGTATCGGATCAGTTCCGGCGCACCCACCTCGGGCCTTTACGTTCACCCAAGCGGCAGATATGTCCTGGTGGTCTCTCGGGGCGACGTGGTCGCGTTCAGCTATCCGGGCGGGATTGCGAGGCGCGTGATGCCTCCCTCCGTAGAGCCTGTGATCGGCGCTGAGCAGGAGCTCGGCATGCCCGGCACCGCGCCAGATTATCAGGACATCGCTCAGGCGATCTCGGACCAATGGCGCGTGGTGAAGACCTCCGTAGATGGCGAGTCCTTCGAAAAGGGATTCGTGGATCGAAGCGGGCGCTACTTCGCCGGCATCCTTTCGACGGCGCGAGGCAAAGCGCTTGTTTTGCAGAATCTCGAGCCGCAAGAACCGGAGCAGGTTCCCGCCGCGGTACCCCTCGCTGCCGAGACGCTGGATCTCGCGATCCATCCGACGGATCCCGTGGTGGCCGTCAGCCTGCACCGATTTCAGTACCCGTCTTTGGCGGCGATTCCGCGAGAGAACGTCAATCCCGATGGAACGGTCAAGAAACCCTACGAGAACGCTCTCTTCTTGATTTCGTTCGAGAGCGGGGCCGTTCCGTTCTTCGTATCGCCCGATGACTCGCAGCGCTTGGCCCGTCCGTCTTTCTCGCCCGATGGCGCCCAGCTCGCCTTCCTCCTCATTGAAAAAGAGGGCGAGAAGTATGTGAATCGCGGTCTGTTCGTTGCTCCCGCGCAAGAGGGAGGGATTCAGGCGGCCCGTCTCGTCGCGGAAGGCAACGTGCAGGATCCGTCATGGTTGCCCGACGGAAGCGGCTTCCTCTTCGTGCGCGAGGGGGACATTTATCAAGTCAACGTGGACGGAACAGGATTGAAACGGATCACGAAGGATGGCGGACCGTACTCCAGCCCCCAACGGAGCCCCAAGCGCTAACTCTCGACGAGGGCGTTGACTGTATCTTCGTACTGTTCGATAAGCTCGTGAACGATTGTACGCACGATCGGCTTGAGATGAGCGGGCGGGTGCGGGATGGCGATCTCTTTGATCGCTTCGATCGGCGTTCGGCGCTTTTCCAGAATGTCCTCGACCCACTGCTGCGCCTTCTCTGGCGGAAGGGCGAGTTCGAATCCGTTCATCTTGAGGAACGTTAGCGCGGCGATGAACGCTGTCGCGCGGTTCCCCGACGTGAACGGCTTGAGCTTCATGAACGTCGCCAGAAACTGCGCCGCTTGGTTCAGAACGTCCTTGCTCTTCCCATACGCATACTGGGCGTACGTGGCTTCCTCCAGCTGCGCGAACTTGAAGTCATTCACGCGCTTGGTCACCTCTTGGTTGATCCACAGTACGTCCTGAACGGTGAGATAGTGAATCATAGTCGCCGTTGTCAACGGACGCGATTCTACCGCGTTCGCGTGACTTTGGACAGGTTGCGCGGATGGTCCGGGTCGAGACCGCGTGCCCGCGCCACTTGCCACGCGAGGCGCTGGGCGAAGACCGCGGCGGGCAAAACCCGCAGCTCTTCGGGAAGAGACGATACAACGGGAGCCTGCAGCAACGAGCCACCCGCCTCGACGACCCTTTGTCGGACATCCTCGGCCGTCTCATCCTGCGCGTCGCTGCCAAATGCCAGGGCGACCGTCCCTTCCCCCACCAGAGCGATGGGGCCGTGGGCGAAATCGGCGATGCTGTACGGCTTGGCAGGGAGAAGCGCGCATTCCATCAGTTTCAGGGCGGCTTCCAGCGCGATCGAGAAGTGGTACCCCCGCCCGAGGGTGAACACGAGGCCTGCCTCTGCCACAGCTTTGGCGAACGGCTCGACATCGCCCTGAGTGGGCAAGTCCCATTCCGTTGGCGGAGAGGGCAGGTCCGCCCCCCACGCCCTCGCGAGTTGATAGAACGCAAGCAGAGTGAGCGTGAACGTCTTGGTCGCAGCGACCGCTCTTTCTTCCCCCGCGCCGAGGAAGATCTGCCGTTCCGCCGCCGAGACGACCGGACCTTCCTCTCGATTCGTCAGCGATACGGTGGCGCACCCTTGTCGTCGCGCCTCTTCCAAGACGGCCGCGACGTCCGGCGCAGCGGCGGACTGCGAAACGCCCAGGATCAAAGCCCCCTCAGGGTAGCGCGGGCTGCCACCGTATCGCGTGATGACACTCGGCGCGCTGAGACTGCAAGGGATTTGTAAGTGCGCTTCGAAGAGGTAGCGCGCGTAGAGGCAAGCATGGTCGCTGCTTCCCCGCGCAGCAAAAACGACGAACGACGGGCGCTCGATGCGACCGGCTTGCTCGAGCAAGATCGGCTCGCGCTGCGTCCACAGAGCCGGTTGCTCCTCGATCTCTTCGAGCATCCGTGACATGTGCGGAGGTTATCCGATTCCCGCCGATTACCTCCGTCGCGCAGTCAGAAAATCCTCGGCGTGTACCGCGCCCGCCTTTTGCGCCAAACCGTCGGGGTCAATCGCCATCTGATACGGATAGATGTGAGTGGCGACGAAGGCGGTGTGTCCCTCTCGATCCTGCGCGTACCCTCGGAGAGTCACAAACGGGCAGGTGATGATCGTGTGCCCATCCCGCCGATAGGTCTCGTCGAAGACGGTTACGTTGAGCAGGCCGGTCTCGTCTTCCAGGTCGAAAAACACTACGCGCCTGCCGGACGCCGTCGGCGGAAAGCGGAGCCGCATCGCCAAACCGACGACGAGGGCGCGCTCTCCGTCCTCGAGCCGCGCCGCTTCCCGGCAAGGGATTCCGCCATGCTTCTGAATGCGCTCTCGCTCGAATGCCATCAGGTGCTGTCGGATGTCCAGGTCCAGTAAGGCTCGTTCCAGCACCGCCTTCTCATATGCACTAAAATCAGATACAGTAGGCAGGTCGGGATCCGGCAGTTCCTCCCAAAGCGATCCGGCTCGCTCTCTTCGAAGGCGCGACGCTTCGCCGACGCACCAGAGCGTTGCGCGGCGGTTCGGATGAAGCGAATCGAACGCGCCCGCCAGCGCCATGCATTCCAGTTCATCCACAGAAGCCCGTACGCGCTCAGCAAAATCGAAGAGCGAGCGGAAAGCGCCTCGACTGCGCTCTTCCACGATGCGCCGCAACGTTGGCGCCGAGAGGTTGTGCAGCTGCATCCAACCGACGCGGATCGCCCCGTTCTCTACAGCGAACCGTTCCTGGCTTGCGTTCACGTCGAGCGGCAGAATCGGAATGCCTTTGTTTCGCGCCTCGTTCGCCAATGTGCCGGGGCCGTAATAGCCGGCTGGCTGGCTCGAGAGCAACGCCGCGAAGTACTCCGCGGGATAACGCTGCATACAATACACGCTTCGGATCGAGATGTCCGCAAAGGCGAGGGCGTGCCCTTGGGCGAAGCCGTATCCACGGAAGCCGGAAACCAGATCCCACACCGCCCCCGCCACTTTCTCCGAAAAGCCGTTCTCTTTCGCCCGCGAGAGGATCCTCTCTTTCATCTCCTGATCCCACTCGGAAGAACGTCTCCGCTGGAACTCCTCCCGAATCTCCTCCGCTTCCCCAGGCGTGTATCCACAAAACGTTTCCAACAACTGATCCACCTGCTCTTGGAAAACGACGATGCCATAGGTCATTCCCAAGATCTTTTCCAAAAGCGGGTGCTCGAAGGTGCAAGGCTCGAGGCCACGCTTCCTGCGAATCAACGTATTCAACTTGACCGCGCCGCCCACTCCAGGACGAATGCCCGCTTGAATCAGACTCGCCTCGTGGAGGTTGGAGGTTCCTAAACGAACGTGCGCTTGCCGCATCGCCGGGGAGGCGCTTTGAGGAATCCCGATCAGATCGCCGTTTTGGAACGGCTCCCACACCGCAGGATCCTCCATCGAGAGGTCCAAAACGCTGAACTCCGGCGTCGTCTCTCGAACTCGCAACTGCGTCCCTTTGAGCACGTCGTGTCCTCGAAGACAAAGTACATCCAACTTGTCAAAAAACCGTTTTGCGCTGTACTTGTCCCATTGCAGAATCGGCACGCCTTCCCGTGCGGAGTCCTGCACTGGAACCACCTCGCATATCGGCGTCTCCGAAAGCACGACGCCGGAGGAATGCGCCCCCAAGTGACGCGGCAGCCCATCCAAAACGGAGGCGATCTCGAAAAGCAACTCGAAACGCTCGACGGGAATCCCGCTGTCGCGCAGCTCCGGACGCTCGCGAAATGCTCGCCTCAAACTCGCGCCCGTCACCGAGCCATGCAGGCGTTTCGCCAAGCAGTCCAAGGCAGCCTCGGGAATCGCCAGCGCCTTCCCAATCGCGCGAACAATCCCTCTCCCCTGCCAGGTCGCAAACGCGCCGACTGTGGCTGTGCGATCCGCGCCATAGCGACGAACGAAGAACTGCCGCACCTCCTCTCGGCGCTCCGCTTCGAAGTCCACATCAATGTCCGGACGCTTGCTTCCGTCGAGTGGCAGGAAACGATCAAAGTGAAGGTTGTGCCGCGCCGCGTCAATGCGAGACAGCCCCAAACACCATGCCACCGCGCTGTCCACCGCGGAGCCGCGCGCGCTGAAAAGAATCCCCTGCTCCCTCGCCCAGTTGCATGCTTCCCAGAACGCCAGGAAATGGCTGGCAAACCCCAGGTGACAGATCGTCGCCAACTCCAAGTTCAAACGGCTTTTGACTTCGAACGGAATCTCGCCATATCTCTCTTTTGCACCATGGAACACTACCTCCCGTAGAGCGGCTTCCGGACGATCGCAGAACCGAGGAAAGGCAGGCCGATCCGGCAAAGGGTCGTCCGGGCAGACTTCCGCGATCCGAAGCGTCTGACGGAGAAGCTCCGGTTCGTCCTGGAAGAGTCGCTTCCACTCCGATTCCGTTCGGAAATACCGCTCCGCATTCCAGGAACGAAGAGGCACATTCGGCGCCCCGTCGGGACGCTGCGGCTTTCGTCCCACGAGCTCCTCCACCGTACCCAGCGTTTCGGCGCAAAGCAACGCGTCTTGCGCGGGAAAATCGCTCGGCGCGAGATGCAGGATCGGCCCGCCAGCCACGCAGGGCGCCCCATGATCCTGCGCCAACGTGCGCAGCCGGTGGTATACCGCCACCTCCCAAGGCGTGAAGGTGCGCTCGATCTCCACAAAGAGGCGCTCCTCGAAGCAACGATGCAAAAATCGGAGGACCTCCGCCGCTCTCTCCTCCTCCCGAAGCGCAAGAAGACGATTGAGCGGGCCGTTGTGACCTCCCGTCAAACAGATCAAGCCCTCCGCGAACTCTTCGAGCCAACTCATCTTGCAAAGAGGAAGCAGGCGCTCATGCTCGCGATGACAGCGGGTGATCAGGCGGGAAAGATTGCGATACCCTTCCTTCGAAGCCACTAACAGCACGATCTCGCCCCCGACCTCCAGCTCCAACGTCGCCCCCAGAATCGGTTTGACGCCTACTGTGACACAACTTTTGCAAAACTGCACCGCGCCCGCCAGCGAGAAGCGATCTACCAGAGCAACCGCCGGATAGCCTGCAGCTCGCGCCAACGCAGCGACCTGCTCGGGTGTCAACGTACTTCGACCAAACGAGTAGGACGAAAGGACATGCAGCGGGACGAACTCGCGGGGCCCTCCCTCCGACAAACGGCTCAGCAGCGCTTCCGCATCGCTCTTCAAGGCGCGGTGCTCGCGTTTCCACTGCGAGTAGTCCACCGTCTGCGCGCTGTCGGAGCGAGGGTCCGGCACTACGGAGAAGAAGGCGTCGGCCGAGCGACGAACCGGCCGCTCCCGGAGCTGCGGAATCCCGCGCTCATCGAGCCAGCGCACAAACTCCCGTTCTTGGGCGCCGGCCCACCATTCTCCAGCCTCGATCCAATGGGCGAGAATCTCCACGCCCTACAGGATAGCATACATTTGTCTACTGTGTGTAGTTCGGGCGAAAACTCTCAGTCCGTCCGCTCGACGATCTCGTTCAGGGCCGGGTAGAAGTTCTTGGAGATCATCTCCGTCTCCCCGTTGACTCTTCGGTAGACGACGACGTCAAAGCCCGCGGCCCCCTGGGTACGAAGCCTCCCATATCTACCTCCCTCGCCCATCTCCAACCGCCCGGGCGGAACCACCCGACGAACGTCCTGCCAAACTCTCACTTCCGGAACGCTCCCGCCAGCCGCATAGAACCGGACGATCGCCTGTCCGCGTTCGACCGAGCAATGGATGCGCACCGGCACATCCAGCGGGTTGCGGAACTTCAAGTCGAATGCGTCGTACGCAACGGCAGCGTCTCGGCCCGGGGGAACGTAGGACGGCGCAAACCGATGCGGGTGCCTCTCCAGGATCTCCATCCCCGCGAGCAACGCAGCGTTGTAGACGGTCGTCGAGGCCTGGCAAACACCGCCTCCCCACGCCGTAACCAGTTGTCCGTTATAGCTCACGGGCGCGGGCCGATATCCCTGGTCTACCGAGTAGGAACCGACTCGCTGATTGAACGAGAAGACCTCGCCCGGCTGAACGATCGCGCCGTTCACCCGCGCCAGCGCCAGCGCGGCGTTGTGCCGTTGCGACCGAGTCCGTCCTTCCAACGGCGAGGACCACGCCGCGATGCAGCGCTCCCGCTCGTCGAAGGAAAGAAGAGTTACAGCGGCGAGCACCAGCGCGAAAGCGCCTACCAACCACCTCATCGTCCGACCTCCAACTCTACGGACGGCGCGTACGCACGATAGGTTGGGTTATACATGTTGTATAGAACGGCGGGAAGCGCCGTCGCAGTGCCGCGGCTGGATGCCCGCAGACGAATCTCGACGACGTCCGCGCCGGGCGCCACGTACGACTTGAACAGGGAAACGCTATTGCGCGACCAGATCATCGTCCAGCCGTTGTGATACGACTCGCCGTAAGGCTCCATGACCCGAAGGTTCGACGGAATCGGCACGTCCACCTGAACCCAACTGCCTCCGCCGTCGAAGTCTACGGTTACTTTGCAGATGACTACGTCGCCGAACTTCCATGAGTGAACCGGTTCGGTGCCGGTCACTTGAACCAGGGAGCCATCGGGACGCCGGACGGTCTCCAACGCGTAGAAGTCCCGGAGGATGTAAAGCCCTTGGTCCGACTTGGGTGGCGACGCGGACAGTTCGCGGAGGTACGCTTGGATCAGCGCGGCGCCCCCTCCGCTCCGCTCTACAGACACCGTGTTCTTGCCCCTTTTGAGCTTCGCGTTCGGCACGGTTACGACGACCTCTTTCGCCAAGTCGCCGATAGAGAGGCTCCGTTCCATCACCGTGCTCCCATTGACTTGGATGCGAAGGTTCATCGGCTCCAGCGGGACGGACGATTTGCGAAGGTAGGTCGTCAGGGTCAGTAGCACGTACGAGGTTTCGCGCGTCGTTCGCCACCACGAGCCCTCGCGGCGGTAGAGAAGGAATCGGACGGCTTTCGGCACGAGTGGATCGCCTGGCGCGAGTTCGACGAGCGCGCGGGCGCAGATCGCCGTCGGTTCGGCGTTCCAGAAGCCGATTCCGTCCCAAGATGCGAAGTCGCCTTGAATCTTCGCGGCCTTTCTTAGGGCATCGAGGGACTGCGCCGCGCGTCGCGCGTCGCCGGCGTTGTGCCAACCCAGCGCCAGATACGCATGATCGATCGCGGAGCGCGGCGTGACCCGCTGCAGCGCCGACCTGGCTGCTTCCGCATCGTACAGGCTCAGCACGTATGCGGCGTACGCCGGCTCATCGTCGTCGCCCACCGCGCCTTGGGACCACTGGGACTTCAGCCAATCCGCCCCCCTCTCCAGCAAGGACGTTCGCACCGAAACCCCGTTCTTCTTCGCAAGATAGAGCCCTTCGAGCACCAGCGAAGTGATATATGTGTCTGGGTCGCTTCCTTCCCACCAGCCCCATCCGCCTTGATAGCCCTGCATCCGATCGAGGCGGAGCAGCGAGTCTCGCGTAATCTGCGGAATCAGGCTCGCGCGGCGAGGGGGCGGCAGCCCCAGGTCGCGCAACGCCGCCTGGACGAGCACCGCCGGCAGGAATCGGCTCATCGTCTGCTCGGCGCACCCGAACGGATAATCAATGAGCGAGTCCAGACTCTCCGCCAAGCCCGCGGCGATCGACGGGGAGACCCGAACCGTCAGTTCTCCCAAATCCGTCCGCTCGGAGTTCAGGCTGAGCTCTCCCGTCCAGCTGGGTTCGCTCGTCAGCGCAGAAACGTTGTCGAACCTCCAGACGCCCTTCGGCAGCACTCGCACCCGTTGCACCATGCCGTCCGATGCCGCATCGCTGACAGCCGAGACGGTAACCATCGCCGTTTCACTGCGACCGGCTGTCGCCCACCACTGAACGACTCGGCTCGAGCCATTCGGCATCTCGAAGCGCTGGTTCTCGCCCTCCAGCTGCGCGCCTTCTGCGCTCCCCGTCACGTTCACGCGAACCGCGCGACCGGTGTCGTTCCGAATCGTCGCCTCGACGAGGAACCGATCTCCCTCGACCACGACGCTTGGCGAGCTGACGGTAACGGACAGCGGGAGAGAGACGCGGACTCGCCCCACGCCCTTGCCAACGTGCGTGTCCAGCGTTGCGCCTACCGCCGTGCAGCGCCAGGTCGTGAGGTTGTCAGGGAACGTTACGGTTACCCGCGCTTCGCCGTTTTCATCCGTCTTCACGTCGGGTAGCCAGAGCGCGACATCTTTGAAGTCCTCTCGAACTTCGAGGGGCGCAAAGTCCTTCGGCCCACTGTCCAGAAACGCCTCCTCGATGGACGAAGAGGTCGAGACCTGGTTCCACTTTCTCGGATAGAACTCTCGTAGGATGTCCGCGGTGTCCTCTCGGATCGCATAGAGCGCCTCGTCCACGACGGTCAGGGCAAGTTCGGCAGACACCGGTTCCCCGTCCACGCTCGTTCGGATCTGCAGGGGTACCGTTTCACCCGGGCGCGCTTGATCCCGCTCCGGTGTTACGGTAACGGTCAGCTTGCGCGTGGTCGGATCGGTGATCACTTCGGCGCGAGCGACTACGTAATTCGCGTCCCAAATGCGGGAGACTTGCACGTCCACGTTCGGGACATATGCCGTGACGATCGGCACTTCCACGAGAGTTACGGGACGGTCCAGACGTACGACGCGGGATTCATACAACCGATCCCCCTCGATCGTCACCAGAGCCGCTCCGCCCGGCTTGTCGGCGCGGATGGCCAGCGTGCATACATCTCCCGGACGGTACGTTTTCTTATCCGTGATCACTTCGAGGGCGCCGCTCGGCGTATCGAAGTCGCTACCATACACGTAGTAGAAAGCGTACGCAACCGTCTCTCGGCCGCCCGAGTCCCGCGCTTTCACGGCGACACGAAAGCTGTCCGATCCGCTGGCCCGAACCGGGATGACGATCTCTCCATTCGAACCCGATTGGAACGTGCTCCTCGCAAACGTGTGCACCACTTCCTTGCGATTGATCCAGTCCAAGGTTTGGATCTCGGCGACGACGTTGGCGCCGCGGACGGGTTCGCCATTGAGGTCGAGAACGAGGGCGGTCACGGAAGTCTCCGCGCCGGGCTGGAGCATATAGACGGACTGGTCTACGCTTACCGAAACACCTGCGCGCAGCACGTCCACGCTCGCCTCTCCCTGTCCGTACCCGCCGCCTTCGTCCGATACGTAGGCGGTCACCGTCCACCTCTCGTCCATCTCGCTGGTTTCCGGTCTGAGGGTCACGGTAGCCCGGCCGTTCTCGTCGGTGGTAACTTCCAGGTCTTGGACCCAATCTCCGTAGGATTCGTCTTCGTAGTAGTACCAGTCGTCTTCATGGCTGAACGCTGGGTTCCGCTCCCACCCGTACAGCTCGCGGCGCGAAACGGCCACGTCTACCTTCTTGCCCACCGCGGGTGCGCCGAAATAGTACTTTGCTTCAATCGTAAATCGTGCACGATCTCCGGACAGAATCCCTTTTTGCTCGGGCTTGACTGAGACCTCGTACATCGGCTTCTCGTAGTCGGCCAGTTGCACATAGGTCGCCCCGGTCGCTTCGCCCACCTGCCATTCGATCGTGAGGCCGCCCGGCGCTACCTCTGGACTGAGCGCGAACTCTCCCGAAAAGGTTCCGCTGGCTGAAGTCGTATAGGCCTGCTCGCCGAGCAGGTTGGAGTCCCAGTCGGAGAACTGCAAGTGCACCGCTTCGTTCGCAGGAATCTGGTACTGATCCCCTACCAGATCGCGAACCACGGCCTTGAAGCGAACGGTCTCGCCGGGGCGGTAAATCGGGCGATCGGTGTAGAAGAAGAGGCGGATCATGCGGTCTGACGGTGGGTTCCACGCGTACACCGGAGCGGCGGACGTGCCGATGACTCCCAGCCACTTGTGGTCTCCCTGGCTGGACGACGGCAGCTCGAGGGTTCCGTTGGCATCGGTTTTGCCAATCCTGGCGCGCGTATTCAGATCCACAATCTCGACACCCACCACCGGCTCCCCTGTCTCCACATGGCTAACGTAAAAGAAGTCCTTCTTTCCGTCCGATTTGGCGATCATGCCGATCGAGGAAACGAAGACGGAAGAGTACGAACGGAGCGGCCCAGCGGCAATTCGCACCAGGTACAGCCCCTCTTCAAGGGCGCCAAACGAGATGCGATCGGTGAACGCACCTTCGACGTCGCGGTTCTGGATCCTGTGGCGTCCCGTGGCTACGACCTTCGCGCCTTCCGGAATGGAATCAAGAGGTGCGAACCACTGGCGGGTCACCCAGTCGGCCAAAGACGCGCCCTGAGCGCCCTTCCACCAGTCGTCCTCCAGTCGGGCGACCCTCCACTCCAGCTCGTCTTCCGTGACGAATCCCGAAACCAACACGGCTGGTTCTTCGCTTGGCGGGATCACGGAGCGGTTCGCCCAGGATCGCAAATAGGGCTGGACGGGATTGAGCACCAGCTTGGCGTCGGTGACGCTGCCTTCCACGACGTGGACGACGGTCGTCGTGTCTTCGTGCGCCCGACCCGTAACGTGGAGCCGGTAGTAGCCCTCCTCAACGCCATGGAAAAGGAAACGACCGTCCTCGTCGGTCCTCGCCGTACGAACGCGAAGCTCTTCTTCAGCGAACATGGATCCGGTGTCTTCGACAAGCGTCACGCGGGCGTTCGGAAACGGCTTCTTGTTCTCAGCAAACGTAACGCGTCCCTCAACCGCTCCAGTCGGCGGCTCCTCGTAAACCATATTCGCGAGCAGCGCGACAGCAAGGCTCCCAACGAGCGCCAACGACAAGACTCGACCCGGCATGAGATTCATCCCTTTGTCTCCTCAGAGATCAAACGTCCCTTATAGTAAATCACAAAAAGCGCGATCGCCCCGAACAAAACCGTACCGACCAGAAGCGAGATCCTTGTAGTGCGGGCGACCGTCGCAGGCGCAATCGCGGTACCGACCATGGCGACGGCCCCGACCAGCCCTCCCAGCAGGTAGGCCCGGCTTGCCGAATCGTCCTCGCCCGACGGATCCGCCAGAGCGCCGAGCACCGCGCCCACGCCCGACGCAAGAAGCAGCGCGACCGCGCCGACTTGGCCAAGGAACAGAACGATACTCGCCGTCACGAGTAAGACAAACAACGAAGCGAGCCCGCTGCGCCAAGACAAGCCCCCGGGCAAACGATGATACAGAGCCGGAAGGAGCAGCCCGAGCAGGAAACCGATCGAAGCGTAATGAGCCTCCAAACCCACGCCGACCGAGCCTCCCACTTGGGTTTCGACGAAAATCCGATACACGACCAGCGCCGCCACCGGCCCCCATGCCGCAATCGTCAACCGCTCGCGAACGACGAACGCCGAGGCGGTGCCACCAAGCAGCAGGGCCGCCATTCCGAATCCACGCTCCAGGGAGAAAGCCCAGCCTGCGGCGCCGATCAGGGCCGCAACCGAGAGCAGAAGAACCAACGCGTTGTCACGGCCAGAGGATTCGCGAGTCAGCAGCGTCAGAACCGGCGTTGCCGCTACTCCAGCGCTAAAGACCCCGAACAGGACAAGGCCACCGCCCAATCGGTCGAACGCGATCCACGCGAGCAACGCCAAGCTTGCAGTCGCCGCCAACCAACTCCAAATCGCCGCCACGCGGTTTGCGAGGCTCTCTCGCACGACGAGCGAAACCGCGAGGCACGTGAGCACTGCCGGTCCAAGCAGCCAAAGAGAGCCCTCCGGCGAACGCAGCTCTCCGATCGCGGCGAGAAGCCCGCCCCCGAGCAGGAAGACGCCCAGCGGCCGCAGCGACTGAATCCCATACGCCACCAGAGCCGACACCGCACCGAACGCAACCAGGGCGAGGGGCCTCGCTTCGATCATCTGCGCGCCAAAAAGCAGCACCAATCCAGCGACGCCAGCGTGAACGGACGGCGCAGGCTCGCGTACTCGGTCGAGGAAGAGCAACGCCATGACCGGAACGGAAACAAGCCAGGTCGCCCAAAGGATCGGATGCCCAAGGACCTCTTGACCCTTTCCGAGGGTAGTCAAGCCGGAAGCGACTGCAAGCACGACAAGAAGCACAAAGGCGTAGGCTCCAAGCCCTTTGCCCGTTACCGGAGACGTGCGCTTGGGGGAAAGCAAGAATCCTACGAGAGCTGCGATGCCCGCCAGGGAAGCCAACCCTACTTCCAGTTGATTCATTCCTACTCCAATAGACGAAGATTACCCGTCTATTCGCCGGTACAGCCTCGCCTCCTGCTGTCGAAGGCGAGCAACGGGCGTATACTAAGAGTATGATTCTCAAACGTTTTTACAACGACAAGCTCGCCCAAGCAAGCTATCTCGTAGGTTGTCCCGCTTCCGGTGAAGCGATCGTCATTGACCCGAACCGACACATAGACCAGTACATCGAAGCCGCCGAGGACGAGGGGCTGAACCTCGTCGGCGTCACCGAGACGCACATTCACGCCGACTTCCTCTCCGGCGCGCGGGAACTGGCGAAGGCGACCGGAGCGACCCTCTACCTCTCAGACGAGGGCGACGAGAACTGGAAGTACGCCTATGCCGACGAGCCGAATGTGCGCCTCATCCGTCACGGCGACACCATCCAAGCGGGCGCGGCGCGACTGGACGTGCTCCACACTCCCGGCCACACTCCGGAACATGTATCGTTCCTTCTCACCGACGAAGCCGCCTCGCCCGAGCCGTTGGGACTGTTCAGCGGTGACTTCGTGTTCGTGGGAGACGTCGGAAGACCGGACCTTCTCGAAAAGGCGGCCGGCGTGACGGGAACGATGGAAGCGGGCGCAAAACAGTTGTATGAGTCCTTGCGGATTCTCGATTCCCTTCCCGATTCCTTGCTGATTTTCCCGGGCCACGGTGCGGGCAGCGCCTGCGGAAAGGGGTTGGGCGGCGTACCGGTGAGCAGCTTGGGCTATGAGCGACGCGCCGGCTGGGCGTTCCGCATTCAAGACCCCAACGAGTTCGTGCGCTCCGTGCTGGAGGGTCAGCCAGACCCGCCGAAATACTTCAAAGAGATGAAACGGATGAACAAGATGGGGCCGGCGATCCTTGGCGGCATCCGCCTTCCCGAACGATGGAGCGCTGAGCGGTTGTTCGAAGCCATGGGCAAGGGTGGCGTTACGGTCTTGGACGTTCGGGAACGCGCGAAGTTCGCCGAGGGGCACGTGCGCGGGTCGCTGAACATTCCGGAAGGACGCTCGTTCGTCAACTGGGCGGGCTGGCTCGTTTCCTATGAGCAACCGATCGTGCTCATCGGCGAGAACGAGGCGCAGGTCCTTGAAGCGGTCGGTGATTTGGCGCTCATCGGTCTCGACGAAGTCATCGGCTGGAGTGGCGGAGAAGTTCTCGCGGACGCGGAGAGCGCTGGTCGGCTGGAAACGGTCGAGTGGGCGGACGCTGCAAGCGCGAAGCTCGCCTGCGACAACGCCGAGGTGATTCTCGACGTCCGCACGCCGCTCGAATACGAAGCTGGACACCTGCCGGGCGCGGTCAACATCCCTCTGGGACGCCTACCGGATCGGATCGGCGAGTTGGACCCGAGCAAGCGAACTCTCGTCTACTGCCAGAGCGGCGGGAGGTCGGCGATCGCGACCAGCCTATTGCTGCAGCACGGCTTCCGGTCCGTGATCAATCTGGACGGCGGATATGGTGGCTGCGTGGTGGCGGGCCAGGTCGCGGCGGCGGCTCGTTAAAAGAACAAGGTCGGGGCGCGGAAGAGGAGGAGGCTGATACGTGCATCTGGTCCTGACCCATCTGCTGCTGTGACTGGCTGGCTGCGTATCGCCGCGCCCCCGACTTGTTATTCATCATCGGCAATCTCGGCGGGATCTTCAGGGCAATGAAGCCCGCCATATTGCCGGTATCGCTCCTGAATCAGGGCCAAAAGCCGATCGCGGCGCGTCATAGGCACCTCCGAAGCCCGGCGAATTGCGTCCTTTCCGAAGCGTTCCCGAAGGCTCTGCTCCAAGCGCCGAGCCTTCTCCTCTTCCCGAGAGGACAACAGGGAACGTTGGGAAGCCGCCACCGACTCCAACTCCGGCAGCCTGGCTCCCAACGCATACACCTCTTCCTCGATGGAAAGCTTGCGCAACGTCAAACGCAACGCCGTGAGCAACGATCCCACCGATTGCAACGGACGAACGAACGTTCGCGACGCCTGTACAACGCGAAAACCGTCATACTCTAACGTGAGCGAAACCTTCCGCGCCTGCGCGTCCCGTTTGCGCAACGTCTCGCTCAAACGCTCCGCTGCGCGACGAATCCCCGCCTCCAACTCCTGTGCGAGCCGGACCGGTTGAGGAAACAGCACACGGACATAGACTTCGTCACGCGGATACTCCGCTCGTACCTCGCTCGGATCTCTCCCTTGCGCCAAATAAGAGATCCGAATCCCCTCGCGACCGAACTGTCGTACCAGCGCCGAAACCGGCAACGAGGCGACCTCTCCAATCGTTCGAAATCCAAGAAACAGCAAACGTCGCAGAACCCGATCCTCCACCATCCACAATCTCTCCAACGGCTGATTGGCGAGGAACACATCCTCTCGCTCCATCGGTTGCCCAGGACATACATCGGCTGCAATGCGAGCGACCAACTTCGAACTCGCCAGACCCACCCGAGGGCAAATGCCGATCCGGTGGTACAGGTCCTCTGTCAGTTGTGGTACCACCTCCTCCGCCCTTGCCAAGGCGCTGAGATCCAAAAACGCCGCGTGGTGCCCCTCCGGCTCGACGATGTGACTATAGCCCAAACAACCGTCCAGCCACCGGCGCGCGTAAGGGAGGAAATCCTCCTCTTCATACTCGATCAGCGCTGGCGCAACGCCCATCCCCTTCTGCGCTGCTCGAATCACGGAGCGGGCCTCCCCCAGCGTCAACCCCGGGACCAAGCCCAAGCGCCGAGCGCCGCCGGAAGCATCCAACACGCGCCCCTCCTTCAGGATTCCGAAAGCCGTCCCTCGCAGCGCCAGGCGAGCGGACTGGAGAGCCACCGCGTAGAAGCCATCGAACCGCACAAAGGCAATCCGCCTCACCACGGATAGTATACACCAGTATACTATGGCGAGCAGTCAGTCCTTGTACGGGTCGTAGACGTCCGGCCCCGCCATGGCGACGCCGATCGGTTGGAGCGTATGCACGATTCGGATCGTCTTCCCATGTTCCGCCAAGACGTCCGGCAACCTCTTGTAGCAGTGAGGCGACTCGTCGGTATCGGCTCCCCGAAGCTCGACGCCCATCTTCCGCACCCAGTCCATCATCATGGCGCGGGTGATCTGTCCGCCTGTGGAGCCTTTCTTCTTGCCCCACTTTCGCTTGCCCGCCGCCTGCGTCCGCGACATCACCCGCCCCGCACCATGAACCGTCGAGTACAGCGCCGCCTTCGATTCGTCCGAATCCACGCCCTCGAGGATGACGCTGATATCTCCCATCGAACCACCCACGAACCCGCGCTGGCCCGGGAAAGCCGGCGTTGCGCCTTTGCGGACGACCCACAGATCCCTCCCTCCATGGCGCTCTTTCCAAGCGAAGTTATGGTGGTTGTGAACTTCCTCGACGATCCGCGCCCCCAGGATTTTCGCGACTCGATCGCACACCCAGTCCCGACCGGCGTAGGCATAACGGCCTGCCAACTCCATCTGCGCGAGATAGTCCGCCCCGATGCTCGAACGAACATCCAACAGCACCGGCTCGACGAACATACCGTCGCGACCGCCACCCTTCCGAATGAAATAGGAAGCAACTGTATGACCAAATCCCCTCGAACCAAAGTGCACGCCAATCCAGACACGATCCTCTTCGTCCACGAAGAGATCTACATAGTGATTGCCGCCACCGATCGTGCCCAGCTGCTCCCGCGCCTTCTGCTTGACGGAGCGAGCCGGCTCCAGCTTCCATGCCTCATCGTCGAACAGTTCGTGGTCCACACGCTCGTTGTTCTTCATGCCGATGCCGAACGAGAGCGTGTTCCAGATGTCGTCCATGATTTTGGAGATGTTCTTTCGGACATCGGCCACGTCGGCGTCTACGCGGACCGCCTTGTTGCCACACGCGATGTCGTAGCCCACTCCGGAGGGACTGATCTTGTCCTCATAGGCCACCACCCCTCCGATCGGCACGCTGTAGCCGAGGTGGTGATCCGCCATCAACGCGGCGCGAACGGCAGACTCCTTGCACGTCTGGATCTGCCTCAGAGCACCCTCGTCCACCGGATCGCCCCAGACCGGAATGCCGTCAAGAACCTTCATCTCTTTCTCTCTACGTGGCAAGAGCGCACTCTCTACCCGATACAATACAACCATGCGCCTGTTCGTTGGGTTCCTCATCCTCGGACTCGCGGCATGCGGGCGTCAACCGGGAGAATCAAGTCAAGTACAGACCCCAGCGCCCGAAACCGCTAAACCGGTCGCCCTCATGATTCATGGAGCGGGCGGCGGAGGCTGGGAATGGCGTTTCTGGCAGGAAGAGTTCGAGAAGGCCGGTTGGACTGTCCTCGCCCCCGACCTCCAGCCAGCCGCCGGCGGCCTCGCCAAGACGACCGTCGAGGACTATGTCGAGCAGGTCCGGAAACAGGCTCCAGCCAACGAAAAATTCATCCTGATTGGTGCAAGTATGAGCGGCATACTTGTACTGAAAGCCGCGGAAACTTTGCGGCCCACTGCCTTGATTCTGGTCAACAGTGTTCCTCCCAAGGGCGTGGAATGG
>RFHN01000016.1 GCA_003695835.1 Armatimonadota bacterium | reverse complement strand
TTGCTGGGCGAGGACAGCGTATAGAGAGACCCCGTCGGCACGACTCGGGCGCCCTCCGCGGCTCTCGCAAGAGCTGCGCGGCGTTCGATCAGGTCCTCGATCAAGCTGTCCGGAGAGCGGTGAACGCCGGTGGCGATCTCAATGCTCCCCATGAAGCATTCACGCCGGTCGGCGCCGCGGGCGAAGTTCGAATGGGTCGTTGCCGCCCACTTCTTTGGATTGGACCACCAGAGACGTCTTAGATAGTCAAGCGATTGAAGGGTCGGGGTCTCCCGTCCATCTTCCAGGACGAAGACCTCTTCTTCCACGCCTAACGTAACGGGAATCTCTGTCAACGCCGCCAAGTTTACTACGCGCGCTCCGTCATATTCGGGTACATTGGCCTCGTGCGTTGGTTTGTCATCGGGAGGGACGGACAGAAGTACGGGCCGGCCGACCTTGCGACGCTTCAGCGCTGGGTCGGTGAGAAGCGCATCACGCCCGATATGATGCTCGAGGAAGAGCACACGGGTCGAAGGCTGAGAGCTGACACGCTACCCGGTTTGCAGTTCACGAACCCGCCAGGCTCCGCCATCACGACCCCAACGCCTGCGCCCGGCCCCACAACAAGCCCGCACCCGACCGACCCGGTTCAAGGTGCGCCAGGTACTGGGTTCGGAGGTGCGGGCGGCGTCCCCAGTCCAACGCCGTCCCAGTCTGCGCCCGGTGAGCCGTCTGCAAAATACTGGGTCATTGGGCCGGATGGTAGGAAGTACGGGCCGGCCGATCTGGCCAAGCTCCAGCAGTGGGCAAGCGAGGGGCGAATCGGGCCGAACACGATGCTGGAAGACTTCCTATCGGGCCAGTTCATCCGAGCCTCCGCCTTACCGGGTCTGGTGCTGGGACCGGCGCAGACAGCCAACCCTTGGGCGCAAGCCCCCGGCTCCCCCTACCCTCGTCAACCAAGCGGGTACTACGCCCCGAGCACGGCGGCATCGAACGACCTGACCTGGGCTTGGGTGCTCTCGGTGCTGGGATTTCTCTGCTGTCTGCCACTCTGCTTCGTGGGCCTGTACTATGCGGATCGGGCGAAGAAAGCTGGCGTGCCGGGCGCCCAGGCGGCGTTCATCGTCGCGCTCGTTCTCTCGATTCTCGGGCTGCTCTTTTGGATAGTCAACATCGTAGCCTTCGGCATGGCGCCAGCCGCCCTCGAGAACCTGTAAGCCTTGGCCGCGCAAACGGGTAGAATCCGAGGGCAAGGAGTTGTCCATTGTCTACCACGGCATCATCGTCGTCACAGTTTGATCTTTCACAAGCAGCGTCCGTTCATCGAAATCTCTCGATCGCCGAGTTGGTCGAGGATGCGGTTGTCCGCGGAGAGGGCCACCTGGCCTCGAACGGCGCCCTCGTCGCTTACTCGGGCCAATTCACCGGCCGAACCCCTGGCGACAAGTACATCGTTCGCGAGCCTTCCGTCGAAGAGCATATCTGGTGGGAAGCGAACCAGGCTTTCGAACCGGATCGCTATCAGGCGCTGAAGAAGAAGGTCCAAGACTACTTAGCCGGAAAGGAAGTCTTCGTCGTTGACTCGTATGCCGGGGCCGATCCCCGGTTTCGCATCAACGTCCGCGTTGTGTGCCAAAAGGCATGGCACGCCGCGTTTATCAAGACCCTGTTGCGCCGTCCGACGCCAGAAGAACTCGCCAGTTTCCAGCCCGACTGGACGCTGATTGACGTCTGCGAAATGGAGGCGGATCCAGCGACAGATGGCACGAAGGGCAAACCGTTCATCATCATCTCCTTCGAGGACCAAACGATCCTCATCGGAGGCACGGCTTACGCCGGCGAGATGAAGAAGTCGGTCTTTACCGTGCTCAACTACCTGCTTCCGATGCAGGGCGTCATGGCGATGCACTGTTCTGCGAACGTTGGCAAGAGCGGCGATGCCGCTCTTTTCTTTGGGTTGAGCGGAACGGGCAAGACGACGCTGAGCGCAGATCCCAACCGTCGCCTCATCGGTGACGACGAACACGGTTGGACGGAGGAGGGAGTTTTCAACTACGAGGGCGGGTGCTACGCCAAATGCATCCGGCTACGCGAAGAGAGTGAACCGCAGATTTATCGCGCCATCCGGTTCGGTTCCGTGCTGGAAAACGTCGTTCTCCGGCCGGACAGATCGCCCGATTACGATGACGACTCGATCACCGAAAACACACGCTGCAGCTATCCCGTCGAACACATTGAAGGCTGCGTGCTCTCCGGCATGGCGGGACACCCCAAAAACATCTTCTTCCTCACCGCCGACGCCTTCGGCGTGCTCCCACCGATCAGCAAGCTGACGAAAGAGCAGGCGATGGAGATGTTCTTGCTCGGTTACACGGCGAAGGTGGCTGGCACGGAGGCCGGCGTGAAGGAGCCGCAAGCGACGTTCAGCGCCTGCTTCGGCAAGCCGTTCTTGCCGCTGCCTCCGAAGCGATACGCCGAGCTTCTCGGCGAGAAGATTGACCGCCATGGCTCTCAGGTCTGGCTGGTCAATACCGGTTGGAGTGGAGGTCCGTACGGCGTGGGCGAGCGGATTTCGATTGCGCACACGCGGGCGCTGATCCAGGCGGCGATCGAGGGCGCCCTGGCAGACGTCCGCTACCAAAACCACCCCATTTTCGGCCTTCCCGTCCCTCAGTCCTGCCCGAACGTCCCGCCCGAGATTCTGAACCCTCGGTCCACTTGGCCGGACAAAGAGGCCTACGACCGTCAGGCAAGCGAACTCAAGGCTATGTTCGACGAACAGATCGAACAGTTCCGGTAAAGTCTCCCGCTACAGGCGAAGCGGAAGCGATGGGGGAATACGCGACAACCACTCTTTGGCTGGTGGCGGCAGTCTCTTGCCTTGCCGGTGCGTTCGGCGGCATGTTGGGCGTGGGAGGTGGAATTATCCTCGTGCCGGTGCTCGTGGGAGCGTTGGGTGTGCCGTTGCCCGAAGCCCGAAGCGCTTCGCTGATCTCGGTCATCGTCACCAGCCTCGGTTCGAGCCTCGTCTACCTACGCGATGACTGCGTGCACCTCGATAAGGCGGGCCCGCTTCAATTGCCTACGATCCTCGGAGCGATCCTTGGCGCCCTGCTCGGCACATGGCTCGACCCGCGAATCGTCGCCGTGCTCTTTGCGTGTTTGATCCTCTACGTGGCGTGGAAGATGATGATGCAGAACCGCGCGAAGGGCCGAGCCGCGCCGCACCCAAACGTTTGGCCGTGGGCTCTACTCGCTTGCGTCGGAGGTGGGATGCTCAGCTCACTTCTGGGCGTCGGTGGCGGGCTCATCTTCGTCCCCGTCATGGCCCTTCTGTTTGGAACGGACCAGCGATCCGCGTCGGGTACGAGCGTGTTCCTGATCGGAATGACGGCGGCTTCGAGCGCGATCGTCTACTCGCGGTCCGGGCTATTGAATCCCCTTCTGGGTGTGTTCGCAGCCGGAGGGATCTTCGCCGGTTCCCAGATCGGAGCGCGCCTCAGCCGCGTGATCCCCGAGGAAAAGCTTCGCGTCATCTTTGCGCTGGTGATGGTCGCCAACGCCGTGCTTCTTCTGAACAAGGTGGCTCATGGGCAAGTCTAAGGAAACCTGGAAGCCGATTCGATTCATAATCGTGCTGGGGTTGCTCGCCGCCGGCATCTTGGCCGTGATCCCTGGCTACCAAGAGCGGGCATTGCAGGTACTCATGGTTACGCCCCTGGCTGTATCAACGGTTTCTGGAATCCTGCTTCTCAAGAGAGGCAAAATTGGCGCTGCCATGTCCTTTCTTCTATCTGTGCTATTCGTTCTCGGTATCGCCTTCTACGAACATAACGGGCAATGACGCTAAGAGTGTTAAGCCATGCGAAGATCAACCCGTTCCTCGCGATCGGGCCGAGGCGAGAGGACGGCTATCACGAAATCATCACCGTGCTTCAACTCATCAGTCTGCACGATGAGATCACCGTCGAGGAGTGCGATTCGTTCCGATTCGTTTGCAGCGATCCCTCCCTCGACAACGAGGAAAACCTTGTGATGAAGGCGATGCGGCTTCTCTCCGAGCAGATCGAACTGCCACCGGTCAAACTCACGCTCCAGAAGGAGATCCCCTGGCAATCGGGTTTGGGCGGGGGGAGTTCCAACGTCGCGGCCTCGCTGCGTGCGATCGAAGCGTGGAGGAAAGAGCCGCTCCCAGAATCTCTTCTCGTCTCCATCGCCTCCGCCGTGAGCTCGGACGCTCCCTTCTTCTTGAGCGGGGCGGCCGCGGCAGGGTGCGAAGGGCGAGGAGAGATCGTGCATCCCCTTCCCCCTCCCCAAGAGACGCCTCTCGTCATCGCGAAACCCGACGTCGGCGTCTCGACCAAGGAGGCGTATGAGCGATGGGACGCGTTATCGGTGAAGCCGAGCTTGCCCACGGAGAAGGAATCTCTGGAGTTCCGGAACGACTTCGAGATGGTGGCCCCGCAGGAGAGCCTTGACCTGATCGAACGGATGCGCGCGGAAGGGGCTCGCATTGCCCACCTGTGCGGTAGCGGCTCCGCGGTGTTCGGCATGTTCCCCGACATGGATCACGCAATCCAAACGGCCAGGCAACTGCGAAGAGAAGGCTACTGGGCGCAGCCGGCTCACACCTTGGAGAAGGCGCCGAAACCGCAATGGATATTGTAGTTCTCGCCGGTGGCAAGACGTCCGACGCCCTGCGCGACCGAACGGGCGTCGAACGGCGCGCAGACCTGGAGATTCATGGAAAACGAATTCTCGACCGGGTCTGCGAGGCGCTCCGCGAAGGCGTTGGCGAGGAGCTGAGTTCGTTCGTAGTCGTCGGCTCCGAGGCGTCCCAAGCGATCTCGGTCCCCGCTGGCGACTCGTTCCTCGCTTCGCTCCAAAACGGGGTCGAGGCTTGTCAGTCGAACCTGCTGCTGGTCTCGGCGTGCGACCTGGCGTTCTTGGAAGCGGAATCCGTTTCCACATTCCTGACCCTCTGCGACCGAGAGTGCGACTTGAACTACCCGATCGTGCCGCTCGAAGCCTGTCGGAAGGCGTTTCCCAACATGAAACGAACCTCACTGAAGGTGCGGGAGGGACGGTTCACGGG
>RFHN01000212.1 GCA_003695835.1 Armatimonadota bacterium | reverse complement strand
GACGAACAACGCGGCGCTCGACGCTGGACCGGTGTGGCGACCGTAGCCTCTTCTTGGTCGCGCAGCGGGAGGCGGCTTATGCCGCCTCCCCAGGGCCACCCGGTCCCCGGTAAGCAGCGCGGAGCAGAGTAGCCTGTACTGCCCGGCGGCCTCAAACGCACACTGGGTATAAAAGCAGCCAGAAGCCGCAGGCAACGGTCGCCTGCCAACACGAACAACGAGGTTCAACAACCATGGCAACCGCATCCGATTCCAAGACGTACAACAAGCTCGATTTTCTCAAACTCATGTTCCTCAGCCGTGAGGGAGACCGCCGCGAAGCCGTGCTGCTCAGACAGGGCAAAGGATGGTTCCAGGTTCACGGCATGGGTCACGAGCCACTGGCAGCGATGGTGCTGCACCTGAGGGACGACGACTACATCTTCCCGTACTACCGAGACCGAGCTATGATGCTCGCAAAGGGACTTACGAACAAAGACCTCGCCCTTGCCTACTTCGCAAAGCGCGAAAGCAGCAGCGGTGGACGGCAGATGCCGGGGCACTATAGCAGTCGCGCCAAGAATGTCTGGAGCACGCCGACCCCGACCGGCGGCAACCTGCTTCCTGCGTGCGGCGCAGCGTGGGGAATGAAACTGGAAGAAAAAGATACGGTCGTCATCGCGACCGTGGGCGATGCCGCCAGCCGACAGGGCGAATTCTACGAGGCGGTTGCCTTCGCCATCCAAGAAAAGCTGCCGATCGTCTTCGTCATCGAAGACAATCGGTACGGGATCAGCACTCCAACCGACAAGTTCAACCCGTTCCGCCTTGGGATTTTTGACGAAAAGGTGTTTGAACGCGTGAACGCACGCCACCCCGACCATGTCTACGAGGCGTCTGGCCGCGCCATCGAAAAGGCGCGAAGAGGGGAAGGCCCCACCGTCCTCTGGTGCGAGCTGGACCGCCTCGGGAGCCACACCTCCAGCGACGACCACCGTGTCTACCGGCCCGAGGAGGAGATTGAGGAGATGATGGAGCGAGACCCGATTCGCGTCGTCTCCCAGGAGCTGATCGAAGCGGGCGAGTTGACCGAAGAAGAGTGGGCGGCGATCCAGGAGCAGATTCGGGAACAGGTGGACCGCGATTACATCGAGGCGGAATCCGCCGCCGATCCCAAACCAGAGGAAGTGCTCGACGAACTGTATGGCGACCTACCACCCGCCGAGCCGCCCCCACTGGAAGGAGGACGCGCGTGGCGCATGGTGGACGCCCTCAATCACGTCTTCAAGGTCGCTCTCGATCGAGATCGGCGCTACGTCTTCTTCGGAGAAGACATCGAGGACCCCAAAGGCGGAGTGTTCAAACTGACGGATGGGCTTTCGACAGCGCATCCCGACCGCGTCTTCAACTCGCCGCTCGCTGAGGCGACGATCATCGGCGTCGCTTGCGGCTTGGCGTGCTACGGCTTGCGGCCCGTGTTCGAACTGCAGTTCATTGACTTCGTCGGCCCCGGCTGGAGCCAATTGGTCAACAACCTTGCGACGATTCGCTGGCGAACGTTTGGGGACTGGCCCTGCCCGGCGGTGATCTACGCTCCGTACGGGGCCTACCTGCCGGGCGGTTCGATCTGGCACAGTCAGGCGAACGAGTCGGCGATCGCCCACTTCCCGGGTATTCGCGTGGTCTTGCCCACGACGCCCGAGGATGCGGCGGCCTTGATGTGGACTTCGCTCAAGACGGAGGATCCGGTCGTCTTCCTGATTCCGAAACACCGCTTCCGCCAACAGATCGAAGTTCCGGCCGGAGGCGTGGAGGCGGTCCCGTTCGGAAAGGCGCGCATCCACCGCGAAGGCGACGATGTTACGATCGTTACGTGGGGTAACTGCATCGAGCAGGCGTTCGAAGCTGCCGAGATTCTCGCGGACCCGTCCAAGTCCGGGCTGGACGAACCCGTTTCCTGCGAGATCATTGACCTTCGGACGCTGGTGCCGTGGGACTTCGAGGCGGTTGCACGTTCTCTTTCGAAGACCGGCCGGCTCGTGGTGATCGAAGAGGATTCACGAACCTGTTCGTTCGGCCAAACGGTGATCCAGGAGCTGACCTCCAACCCCGAGACGTGGGGCTACTTCTACTCCCCGCCACAACTGGTCTCGAAGTACGACGTCCACATCGGCTTCAACCCGATCTACGAGTACGCCGCGCTGCCGGACACGGAGCGGGTAGTGGAGGCGGTGAAGCTGGTGATGGAGGAGTAGTAGTTGTCGGAGCAGTCGGGATCAGGGTCGTACAAGGAGATTGCTCGCGCCGTCCAGCAAGCGATCCAGGAGATCGAAGAGATCCGGGAGCGAGTGCTGAGCCCGTGGTCGGAAGCAGACACCGAAACCCGGGCCATCGAACCAATCCTTAACGCCCTGGGTTACAATCTCACCGACTACTCCAAGAGGGCAGCGGCCACGGTCGGGTTTCCGGACTATACGCTCTTGGCGGATGAAGAGAGCCGATGGTACCTGGAGGCAAAGGCGTGGGCTGTTGACGTCAAGGCGAAGGCGCACCAGGCTGTCAATTACGCAAACAACGAAGGCTCGAAGTGGGCAGTGATCACGAACGGACGGCTGTGGCTGATCTACGAAGCCAATCGCCAAGCGAAGCTTCCCGATAAGCTTGTGGATCGGATCGACATCTTGAATGATGAAGACGCCGCTTGGAGGTTGGCAACCGAGCTCAGCAAGAAAGCGATGCGCGAGCGAAAACTGGATCAGATTTCTCGTCACTATCTCTTGCGCCAGTGCCTCGAGCAAGCCCTCGTTGAGCCATCCTCCGCACTCGTGGCAAGTATCCGCGATTGGATCGAAGAGGGGAGGAAACTGGAGGTATCGCCGGAGGACGTTGTGGCGGTCCTGAAGACCCTCCTCCGTGTGCGAACCAACGAGGAGACAGGAACCCTGAAGCGGAAGGCGGGATGGACGTTGACCCAATTGCGCAGCGAGCCGACGCGCAAGCATTTTCCCCGGCCACGCGCTATTCACATACAGGGCCGTTCCTATGACTGCTCTCAGTGGCGCGACATCTTTGTGAAGGTCGTAGAGCATGTGTCCCAAAGACGGAACGTGGCTCCACCCATCCCCGCTCCGGGTGCCGCGAACGCGTACATGGTCAACTGGAAACCGGAGCAAGGGCCTGGACAACCCATGCGTAAGTACGTGGAGATCGACGTGGGTGGCCGCAAGGCATACGCCGAGATCGTCCGCACGAGAAGAGCGTTCGTGGAGAGAGCCATCCACGTCGCAAGGCTGGCCGACGTGAGGCCAGAGGAAGTGATCGTTTTCTTTTGAGCGGTTGCTACTTCAAATCTGTCACGACGCAATGATCAGTAGCATGTCAACTCGTGCGTTCCAGTTAGCGGCCGTGACTCCGCGGTCGTGGAAGCCAAGCCTCACCCGAACTTGACCGGTCAGCAAGTCGATGTATTGTTGTGGGTTTTTGACGTTGATCGTTCTCGAAACGTCATCTGCGCCCGAGGGCCACTCAGCGATAGTCTCCCACTGACCTGTAACAGCGTTAAACATCTCCAGCCGCTCGACCACGGGTTCGCTCGTTGACGCGGTTTCGATGAGCAGAGACAGTCCATTACGGCGATCGAGAGGCAGGGTTGCGCTAACCTCGATCTCGGCGGAAGCTGCGGCTATCTTGGTCGGTCGCCGTGCCTCTATCTGCAAGCGATCGTCGTCGGACCTGAGTAGAGAAGCGAGGTCCCCTCCTTGCAACACGCCCCTCGTGACCGTCAGGGTTTCCCAAGGAACAGCGGTCGGGCAATAAAGAACGGTTGCAGTCTGATCCAAACTGCTGACAGCGATGCGGCTTTGATTTCGGTGAGCGCCGACCGCAAATGGGCGCAACAGGCGGTTCGAGAATTCGAACAACAGGGAACCGTCATCTGCGTCTACCAGGGCACCGGTTGACGTCCCCGACGCATTGGTCTTGGAGACAAGGAATACGTTCGCCCCATCGTTGACGACTATGCATGTGAAAAATGGATCATATTGTCGCGTCCATTCCAAAGTCCAGTCACTCACTCGCCACTTCTTGAGTTCACCCGTGAACCGGGTAGCCGAAAAGAGGTAGGTGCCATCCGGAGTGAAAGAAAGGCCTTGAACGGTTCCGCTTACGCCCGGCAGGCTTACGATCAGGTCCCACGTGCTCGTGTTATAGACGCGAATGGCGTTCAAGGTTCCGACTGCAAGCAGCGATCCATCGGGCGAAAACCGGAGGGAATTCGGCGAGCCCGCATCGGATAGGATTCGCGTTACGATGCCCGAGACAGGATCAATGAGCGCGACGCCGCTCGACGGCCCTCCGGTCGCTAGGATATTACCGCTGGGGTGGAACGTGACCACTTCGACCGATCTGTCCAGAGCGATGTCGTGAAGTAGAGCGCCGGTTGCAGCCGACCAGATCTTGACCGTTCTGTCCGCGCTTCCCGACGCAATCAAGGAACCGTTTGGCGAAAACTCGATGGAGAAGACTGTGGAGCTGTGGCCCGAGAGTCGGAATACCAGGTCGCCAGTCGTAGCATTCCAAACGAATATGTCCGGATGACTGGAATCCCCTCCCGCGGCAACGAGAGTTTGGTCCGGAGAAAGGTCAGTGCCGCCAACAGCCGTCGTATGACCGATTGCCTCTTTGATGATAGCGCCACTGTCTACGGATCGGCAAACCAATCTGCCGTCTGGGCCACCAGTGTAGAATCGATTTCCGTCCGGTGAGGCGACGACCATGGAAGTATAGGGCTGGTGCCCTGGGTACGTGCTGACTAGGCTGCCACTGAGGGTCCAACGGCGCACAACCTGGTCTGCGCCGGCGGTCAGCACTTCGTTTCTGCCGGAGAGTGGGGCGAGGGTCCATGTTCCTCCGGCGTGGGCGGCAAACGTCGCCGTTGGTGTCCAATCAGAAGTTCTCACAACGATCACGCGGCCCGCATCCGTTGACTCGGCAACCAACAGGTAGGAGCCATCAGGTACGAAACGTATGTGCCCGACGTTTCGCCCGTAAGGTCCCAAATCCGCGACAACCACACCTGTGTCAAGGTCGATCACGCGTGCGCGACCCTCCACACTGCCGACCGAATACCCGATGGCGAGAAGCCGGCCATTTGGCGAAACTTGCACGTGAGATACGGTTGTCGAAGTTCCGACGCTGAAATCTCTGAGTATCGAACCATCTGTAACACGTAGTTCAAGGCAAGCACCGAACAATCCGCCAGCGTAAACTTTGCCGCCGTTCGGGTGGAAGGCGACTGTCCGTCCGGTGTACATGGGAATCTGCCATAACGTTTGTCCCGTCCAAACGTCTTGAAGCCGAAGGCCGATGGGGTTTTCGCCGACAAAGGCGATCTGGTCACCGGAGGGAGAAAACGCGACCCCGAAAGCAGTACCTGATTGAAAACCTGCAGCGCGGCCAAGGAAGGCAAGATCGCTCGTACGCCAGAGCTTTACGGACGGCACACCCGGGTAGTTCGTCGTCGCGATCTTGCTACCACTTGCATCAATGGCCATGTTGTACAGAGTTCCGACGCTCCTACCAAACGCGAAGACAGGGTTCACTTGGGCGAAGCAGGGAATGAGAATGCCTGCACAAGCCAAACTCGCAATACTTCGATGTACGAATGACCGAAACAATAGTACTGTCACTTGCTGACCTCCCTCAGATAGGGTTGTGGCATTCTCATTATACTGCCAATGCTCCGAATGTGTCCGCCTCACTCCCCCCGATTCCAGCCCCGCCAGCCGAGGCGGAGGGCGTAGAACAGAGCCAGGCCTACCCCCAAGCCCAGAAGGTAGCCGTACCGAGGGACGCCCGAGGCGAGGAGGGCGACGAGGATCGTGATGGGCAGCTCGCGCCGAGGGCTTTGTGCCGCGACGTCTCGAACCAACAGCATCAGCGCCATTCCTTCGAAAAAGAGTAACACTCCCAGAATCGCCGGAGGGAAGTGGTGAGCCAACGCTGCAAAACCGTCGCTGAAGAACAGACCCACCAAGAGGAACGCGCTCCCGTACACGATGACGGAGCCGCCTGTTCGACCGCCAAACGTGTAGTGTCCCGCCATCCCTCCCGAACCGTGGCAAACCGGCACGCCGCCAAAGAACGGGCAGATTACGTTCATGGCTCCGTACGTCATGCCGATCTTCCGGAGGCTGATTCTTCGCTCGGGGAAGTAGTCTTCAATCAGTTGGCGAGTTGCGAGCAGCGAGTTTGCCAAAGAGAGGGGCAATTGCGCCAGGCCAAGGACCAGGAAGCCGGTGATGATGTCCGAGGCGCTTGGTGTCTGCCAGGTCGGCAGGTGAAAACGGAAGGGAACCGTGTCACTCGATTGCGTAAGGG
>RFHN01000211.1 GCA_003695835.1 Armatimonadota bacterium | reverse complement strand
GATCGGGGCGGGATTCTTGGGCCAGCAGTTCGATCCGTTCGAGGCTGGAAACCCGATGCAGCAGAACTACCGCCTGCCTGACGGAACCCCGCCGGGCAACCTCTCACCGGAACGGATCAGCAGGCGACGAGCCTTCTTGAACGCGCTCGACACCGCCCGACGCGACAACGAGCGAATGAAGGCGATGGATACGTTTTACAACAAGGCGTTCGCCATCATGGAGAGCAAGGAAGCGAGAGAGGCGTTCGAAATCAGTCGCGAACCCCAAGCCTTGCGCGAACAGTACGGTATGAACCTGTTCGGTCAATCGTGCTTGCTTGCCGTACGGTTGGTTGAGGCGGGAGTGGACTTTGTCACGGTTACGCTTGGCGGGTGGGACACGCACGAAAACAACTTCGTTCAGCTTCCGCAAAGGCTACTGCCCATGATGGATCAAGCGATGGCGGCCCTGTTCGACGACCTGCAACGGAGGGGCCTGTTCGACTCCACACTCGTGGTTTGGACGGGCGAGTTCGGGCGCACGCCAAAGATCAACAAGAACGCGCGGCCGGGTAGGGACCACTGGGGCAATGCGTGGACCGTCTTGATGGCTGGCGCCGGAATCCAAGGGGGGCGGGTAATCGGCTCGACGGACGAGCGCGGTATGGAGGTCGCCGAGGATCCGGTAACGCCCGAGAATCTGGCCGCTACGATTTACGAGAAAGCCGGAATCGACTACAAGAAGTACTACGAAACACCAAGCGGACGGCCGATCCGACTGGCTGCGTCGGACCCGATCCCGGGGCTGTAGCACGATGCCCATCCCGCCCGTTCAGCCCCGAGTGCGCAAAGGCGTCCGCCGGTGGGAGTCCGCTGGCTTACGCGCCTTAACGGTCGGACAGCTGTATGACGCCGCGTTCGGAATCTATCGAAAGAGGGGATGGGAGCTCGTTCGCCTCACCCTGATTCCCTCCGCGTTCGTATTCGCCGTGTTGCTGCTCGGCTATGAGCTGGTCGTCAAGGACCTGCTTACAACCGGCACAGCCCAGGATGCGATTGCCGAACTCATGCACCTGGGCGGAACGCTCGTCCTTCTCTTCGTGCTCGTCGCGCCGCCGCTGCTTGTGTCATATGCTCTCATGGTTGGCGTGATCGGGCAATGGGTAGCGGAGCGCACGGTGGGGAGAGAGCCTGTGCCCAGCGCGCTTTGGTCTTCGGTAACCAGAAAGCTTCCCACGCTCTGCGGCATTGTCGGATTTGTCCTGCTCTACTCCCTGCTTCCGCTGGGCATTGCGTTGTTGTTCCTTGTTTTTTCCGCGTTGGCGAGCGATACCTTGGTCGCCCCGCTGACGGCGATCCTGGGCATCGTGGGTCTGCTGGTCGGGCCGATCTTGGGGCTCATCGTTCTTGGCAGGTACGCCATGGCACCCGTAGTCGCCCTGCAAGAGAATGTCGGCGCGCGAACCGCGATCCGCCGCGCGAGGTACTTGTCCGGCGAAGTCACGATCGGAGAGAGAGTTCGGATCCCACGGATGGACAACGCGCTGACTGGCATGTTTCTCGTCGTTCTCTTGCTGCAACTCGTCTACTGGGCGTCTTTCGCGATCCCGGTCGGCTGGCTCGTGGATTCTCTCCAGACGTCCGGTTATGCCGTAGACTCGACTCTGGCGCGCGTCCTCTACCAGGGTCTTTCGCTGCTCGCCATGTACGCAGCGTTCGTCTTGCTACACCCGGTCGCGATTGCGTTCTCGGTGTTGGCATACTTTGATCGGCGCATTCGAATCGAAGGTCTCGACATCGAGTTGCTCGCCGCCGATGCGCGGAGGAAGGAGACGGCTGAGTTTGAGGTATAGAGGCTGGCACATTCTGGTTGGCTTGCTCTATGCCTTGATGCTCGTTTCGGCTGCAGCGGCACAAGACACGCCGCACGCCTGGATCGAAGAGCTCAAACAGGCCAAACAGCAGCCGCCCGAGAAGCAAGTGGAGGTCCTCCGAGAGTTCGCATTCTCCCAAACGGCGAAGGAGAACCCCGCGCTCGAACGATACGTAGACGACGTTCTCGCGGCGCGCGATCGCGCGAACTACCCTACGGCTTGCGAGCGACTGATCGTTGCGCTCGAACTGCTGGAAAAGGCAAACGTAAAGCAATCCTCGGACGACGCAAACGAAAAAGCCCGAAAGATCCTCTCCGAGCCCCACTTTCGGAGGATTGGCGAGGAGGAGAGCGCGAACTGGATCGGGCGCGCCCTGGAATCTATCCAGCCGCCACCGGAGCCTGAACCCGACGCAGCGAACTGGACGATCGAGCCCACCCGATCCGCTCAGCTCGACGGGTTCTTCTACGTGGTGATTGCGGTGCTCGGGATCGGCGCGGCAGTCGCTCTTGCGCACCTGATCCTGCACTGGCGATGGAAGCGCGCGAAGAAGGACCGCGTCAAGAAGCGGCGAGGCGGGCTGCTCGAAGAGGGAGAAGAGTTGCTCTCCACCGACGAGTGGTTGGAGCGGGCGCAGTCCCTCGAATCGCAAGGCGCGTATCGCGAAGCCGTGCGCTGTCTCTACCTGGCCGTTCTCTTGAGGCTGGACGAAGCGGGCATCGTTCGTTTCGATCGCTATGAAACGAACTGGGAGCACCTGCGACGGATCGAGCGGGCGCCAGCGCCAGGTTCCGTCCGTTATCGCTGGCTGACGCAGCAGTTTGATCTTGTGTGGTATGGGGAGCGGGAGGCTACTCCCGAGCTTTGCCGGCAGTTCCGTCAAGAATATGAGACCCTCATGGCGGGATTGAAGGAGGGCGCGCCGGCATGAAGGCAAGAGGGCTGTTCGTTCTGTTGGGCGCCCTCGGCATCTTGGGCCTGCTCTCGATGCTGTTGGTGCTCTACGGCCGACCGTCCCGAGAGGTCCTCCCTTCCAGTCTCTCGTCGGACCCGGGCGGAACGCTCGCGCTCTATCGCTTGCTACAGGAGGAAGGCATTCCAGTCAAGAGATTGTTCGAGAAACCCAAAGACTCGGGCGACATCGGCGTCGTCGTCATCTTCCAGAAACCGTTTGACTTCTTCACGGAACCGGGCTCAAGCGAGACGCCGGAGGCGCCGGTTACGATCCTCGTGAGCGTGCCCAACTCCGTACCCCCACCCTCAAAGATGGCGCGGTCGGAGATCCGAGAGAAGGCCGAAGCGTTTGCGAACGTGAGATCCGTACTCGTCCCTGCCGATCTCGCAGCCTTTGACCGTGCCGCGCTGATTCGGACTACGGGCGGAGATGCCCTCGCCAAGTTGGAGGTGAGCGGCGACGGGGTCGAAATCCTCGTGCCCGCGGGCGAAATGTGGTTGAACCAATACCTCGACAAGGAGGACAACGCGGAGCACGCCGTCGCAACGATTCGCCTCGCGCTTGAGGAAGGCAAAACGGTGGCTTTCCCTGAGTACCTGTATGGGATTACGAGCGAATCCACTCTATTCAGCGAACTCGGGCCTGCTTATTCCTCCCTCGTGATCCAGTTCCTGCTGCTGTTCGGGCTTTGGATCTATTCGAACTTCCGTCGCTTTGGCTATCCGGTGGAAGAGTCCGTACCGCAACCGGGCTCCCAGGCGCACATCCTGGCGTTCGCGTATGCTCTCGAACGCGCCCATGCATACGACGTTTTGCTCGATGCGGCTGTCGAGCGCGCTCGCAAACTGGCGACCAGGCGGTACCGCCTGCCTCGAAACCTTCCGGTTGAGGAGCTGGCTCGTCGGCTTCCGGGGAGACTGGGCGAGCTTCTCGAAGAGGTAGCCCAGCTGCCCGACAGACCCAAGCGCAGCGCCGTCCTCGATCTGGTCCGACGTTTGGACGAAGAGATCGAACGGCACGAGCGCGGCGGTTTGGGATAATATCGCCCCAATGACACGCCTGTCGTTCTGCTGCATGCTTGCGTTGATTTTGTTGGGTTGCAACCCGGTCGAGAAGGGAGAAGAGACGGCTTCCCAGCCACCTGCAGCCTCTCCCCCCGCAGCGCAACCACCGACTGCCGAGCCTAGTACTTCGGAGGCGCTCCCAACCCAGCAACCAGCAGGATCTGTCGAAGAACTTGCACAAAAGTACAACGACGCCAAGGCTGCCTACACCAAAGATCCGTCCGAGGAGCACAAGTCGAAGTACGTTGCTGCGACGGTAGCCTATGGAACGGCGGTCATGATGGGCGAAGATCCGCCCCGCGTAAAGTATCCGAAAGCGCTGGAGCTCTACGAGGAAGCGCTTGCGCTCGACCCAGACAACGCGGAGGCAAAGACCAATCGCCAGCTGATCCTGGACATCTACAAGTCCATGGGCAAAGAGCCGCCCAAGAGCGGTAGTTAGAGCGAGAGATTCGTTAGGAGGTGAGGAGGATGGACGGTAACGGTCAAACGACTGGGAAACCGAAGTGGTTTTGGGTGATTGCTGGGCTTGCTTTACTCTTGTCCAGCGTGCCCTATTTGTTCGCGCTGGCCACGCAGCCGCCCGACACAGTCTACTTTGGCGTACAGTGGGGTTTCGACGACCACGCGGTGTACGCCGCATGGGCGAAGCAGGCGCAGGAAGGAAGGCTGCTCTTCGAAAACCGTTTTACAACGGAGCAGCAGCCGGGCCTCACGCTGCAAGCCTATTTCCTTCTCATTGGCAACCTCGCAAAGATCACCGGCATACCCATCGCCATGCACATCGGTCGGCTGCTGTTCGGGTTTCTGTTCCTGTTGGCACTATATCGCCTCACGCGCCGTTTGAGCGACAGCTCGTTCGTGCAGGCGACCGCGTTCGCGACGGCGATCTTCGGTGCGGGGACCGGCTACCTGTATTGGGCTCGGTATTTGGGAGACCTGGGCATGAACCGTCCGATCGACGTGTGGCAACCCGAGGCGTTCACCTTCCCTTCGTTGATGACGAACGGGCTCTTCTGCGCTGCACTCTGGCTCATGCTTGTCTTTGTCAACTCGTTGCTCGATGCCAAGGACAGCTGGAAGCCCGTCCTTCCAGGCTTCCTCGCCCTCTTGGTGCTGACCAACATCCACACCTACGACACGCTCACGTTGGCAATCGTGGGTGCGGGCTTCTTGGCAACACAGATCTTCGCTCGCACGGTGACAGGGGGATGGATCTTCCGAGCGGCGGTCATGGCAGCGGGAGCGATTCCTTCGCTGCTTTGGTTCCTGCACGTGCGGAGCGTGGACCCTGTCTTCGCGGCCCGCGCCGCGACGGTAACGGTGTCACCGAGTCTGTACAACATTCTGATCGGTTATGGCCCCCTTCTCTTGCTGGCATTGCTGGCGTACTTCCTCGGGCGATATCGGCCGGAGACAGGCGAAGCCCCCGGTTCTGCCCACACGGCTTGCACCCTGCTGCTCCTGTTGCTGGTCGTCATGGTCTTCATGCAGGGCGACTACTCGTTGGATCAACCGTGGCTGGATGTCGCGCCGTGGGTCGGCCTGTTCGCGGCTGGTCTGTTCGTTTGTGCGTGGATGCGTCCGCAGGTGCCCGCCTATGGTCTTCTCTTCGCGTGGCTGACGATGGGGTTGATCGCGCTGTACTATCCCGGCCTGTTCCAGAGGAAATTGGCGATGGGCTTGAGCATTCCGATCGGTCTGTCCGCGGGACTTGCGCTCGCGTGGCTGATCGAGCGAACCAAGGAGGAGTCCCGCCGACCTCTCGCTGTGCTTGCCGTCCTCGCTCTCTCCATCACTTCTTTCAAGTGGATCGAGCGGGACATGCTGATGGCTCGCGACAATATCACCAACACACTGCATTTGGTGTACTGGCCGGGAGAGGTGAAAGAGATCCTGGATAGTCTTCACGAGAAGGCGCAGCCGGGAGTGTCCATCGCGATCGCGCCTCCCGGCATCTGGCGCAAAGAGATCGTTACCACCGAATCTGGCGCCCAGATCGAGGAATACCACGTGGACGTGCCCGACTTGAATCCGGTTCTCACCGGCTGGGGAGGCGTGCGAACCTACGCTGGTCACTGGAGCGAGACGCCCGACTACGCCAAGAAACGCGCGGAACTCATGAGCGCGATCATGAGAACCGAAAGCGGCGGGGCGACGCCGGAACGATTCGAGAAGTTCATCGAGGAACACAACGTTAACTTTGTCGTATTGACGCGCGACGGAACTACAATCCGAAGCGACAAGTACATCAAACCGGAGTACCGCCTCGTTCGAGGTTCGTACTTCGAGCTGTACGACATCAATCTGGCGACCGGCGAACCCGAGTCATCACCAGCCACCAGAACTTCGGAAGGGTCAGAGCCTTCTTCCACTTCCGGGGATTAAGGATCAGCCGCCATAGCCATTCGAGTTTGAGCGCACGCACCAATCGCGGCGCCCGCTTCACCGTTCCGGACCAAACGTCCAGGCTCCCGCCCACGCCCATCGCCACCTTGGCGGCCATTTCATATTTGTGGTCATAAATGAACATCTCCTGGCGAGGGATGCCCATCGCGACGAACAGCAAGTCCACCTGCAAATCCCGAATTTGCGCTACGATTGCCGCCTCTTCTTCCTTACCGAAGAAGCCGTGATGCGTTCCGACCACGTTCAGGCCCGGATGCCGCGCTTGGAGTCGCTCCGCCGCCTTTTCCGCAATTCCGGGCGCCGCGCCAAGCAGGAAGACGCGGTACCCTTTCTTTGCGGCTCGGGAGCAGAGGATGTCGAGCAGATCCACACCGGAGACGCGCTCTCGGAGGGGCGTGCCTTGTCTCCGCGCAGCCCAAACGACTCCGTTGCTGTCGGGGGTAACGAGGTCAGCGCTGTTGAGCACGTCCTTCCAATGCTGATCGGATTGAGCCAGAACGATTCCCGAAGAGTCCGCCGTGATCACGAGCCTTGGCACACCTTCTTCCACGAAATCCTCGATGACTTGGACTGCGGACTTCATCGAGACGGCGTGAATCTTGACGCCAAGGATCTCGATGGTGGGGAGTTGCCTACGTCCAGGCGAAGTATCCACGTTTCCCTCTTTGGAGCCGATCATCGCCGTTTCTTCTTCGGGCGCGCCTCCCCGCAATCCAATCCGAGAGCGATCCGGCAGACCTCGCCGGCATCCCGGACGAAGTTCACCTTCAGCGACTTCCTGACCTTCTCCGGCACCTCTTCCTTGTAGTCCTTTTCGTTTTCCGCCGGCAGGATCACCTCTTTGACGCCGGCGCGGTGGGCTGCGATGACCTTCTCTTTGATTCCACCGACGGGGAGCACTTGACCGGTGAGCGTCAACTCGCCCGTCATCGCCAAGCGCTTCTTGATTGTCTTGCCCGTAAACAGGGACGCCAGTGAGATCAGGATCGTGATGCCTGCGCTCGGCCCGTCTTTCGGGATCGCCCCTGCTGGAACGTGCACATGGACATCGTGATTGCCAAACTCGTCCGGTTGGACGCCCACGGCGTCGCACAGCGTCTCGAGGTAGCTCAGTGCGATTCGCGCGGACTCTTTCATCACATCGCCAAGCTGACCGGTGAGAATCAGGTCGCCCTTTCCAGGGAGCTTGGCCGATTCGACGAAGACGATGTCCCCGCCGACCGGAGTCCACACCATCCCAACGGAGAGGCCAGGCCGCAGTTCCCGCTCTGCAACCTCATCGTGAAGATAGCGCGGGGCGCCGAGGCAGGACTGAACGTATTCCGGCGTGACCGTGATGGGAGCACGCCGACCCTCGGCGAACGCCGTGACTGCTTTCCGCGTGATCGCGGCGATCTCCCGTTCGAGGTTTCGCACGCCTGCTTCTCGCGTATAACTCGAAATGACCATCCGGATTGCCGGCTTCGTCCATTTCAGTTTCTTGCTTGTCAGGCCATGCTCTTCCAACTGTTTCGGGATGATGTGACGGCGCGCTATCTCGATCTTCTCCGCCTCCGTGTAACCCCCCAGTTCGATCACTTCCATGCGATCGCGGAGCGGCGGCGGGATCGTCTCGATCACGTTCGCCGTCGTAATGAAGAAAACTTTGCTCAGATCAAACGGCGCGTCGAGATAGTGATCTCGGAAGGCGCTGTTCTGCTCAGGGTCGAGCACTTCGAGCAGCGCTGAGCTGGGATCGCCGCGAAAATCGGCTCCCAGCTTGTCAATCTCATCGAGAATGAACACGGGGTTGTTGCTCCCGCAGCGACGAATGTTCTGAATGATCTGGCCGGGCATGGCGCCGATGTAGGTCCTTCGATGGCCTTTGATCTCGGCCTCGTCGCGCATGCCGCCCAAAGAGACGCGGACGAACTTGCGACCCAAAGCCGACGCGATCGAACGGCCCAACGAGGTCTTCCCCACCCCGGGCGGGCCGAGGAAGCACAGGATCGGCTGCCGCACGACCCCCTCTTTCTTGAACTTTCGAACTGCCAGAAACTCGACGATCCTCTCTTTGATCTTGTCAAGCCCGTAGTGGTCTCGATCCAGGACCTTGCGCACCTTCTTGAGGTCGAGCGTGTCCTCGGTGGAGACGTTCCAAGGCATGGACACCATGTAATCGAGGTAGGTGCGGACTACGTTGTATTCCGGCGAGGCGGGCGACATTCGAGCGAGACGCTGAAGCTCACGCGTCGCCTCCTTGAGCGCTTCCTGCGGCATCCCGGCGGCTTCGATCTGCTGCCGTAGTTCCTCGATCTCTTGCTCGCGGTCGTCCTCTTCGCCCAGCTCTTTCTGAATCGCTTTCAGCTGTTCCCGCAGGTAGTAGTCGCGCTGCGATTTGGTGAGCTCTTCGTTCACCTCGCTCTGCACTTTCGAGGTCAGCTCGAGGACGCGTACCTCGCGGTTCAGCAATTCCACAAGCGTCCTCATCCGTTCCTTGACCGGCACAGCCTCCAAGATGCGCTGTTTGTCGGCTACGCTGAACGTCATGTGAGCGGCAACCAAGTCCGCCATGACGTTCGGCTCCTGAACCGCCTGAGTAAGAGTGCGCAGCTCGTCCGGAAGCTGAGGGGAAAGGTTGATACAGCGCTCGAACAGAGAGGCGATCGTCCGCCGGAGCGCTTCGATCTCGTCTCGGTCCGATTCCTTGATCGGCTCCTCTTCGACGACCTCGATGCTCGCGCGGAGGTAGGGCTGGGTTTGGAGAACCTTCGTGAGGCGAATTCGCGAAACACCCTGCACGATCAGCCGAATGCCGTCCGGCATTTTGACAAGCGTTCGGATGATGACCGCGCACCCGAACGGATAGATGTCATCGGGCGTAGGCACTTCGACACTCGGATCCTTCTGCGCGACGACGCCGATGATTCGATGGTTTGCTGCCACCGTGTCGTCAATCAGCTGAACGCTGCTGGGTCGGCCGACGGACAGCGGCGCAATCAGCATCGGATAAACGACGGAGTCTCGCAGGGGCAGGATGTTCAGCTCCGCGGGGATGTCCGGGAACTCCTGCTCTCCGTCCTTGTGCTCTTCCTCTCGGACTTTCAGTTCAATATCACTCATCTTCTTTTTGTATGGGGATCGAAACGCGCCGCGCAGAGGTTTCCTTCTTCGGCACGCGGATCGCCAGGAACCCTGCTTCGTACGCCGCTTCAATCCTCTCCGCGTCGATTCGCGCTCCCTCCAAACCGATCTCTCTCTCGAAGTCGCCGTACAAGATTTCGAGGCGACGATAGGTCGAACGAGCCGGAGCGGGTGGCGCCGGGCGGGTCCCCCGGATCGTGAGAGTCTGGCGGGAGCCATCGTACTCGACGGTAACACCGCTCGGGTCTACGCCAGCCAGTTCCACAACGATCAGGACCTCCTCCTCCGTCTCGCGAACGTCCACGTTGGGCCGCCAGGCGCTTCGTCTGCCCGCCGCCCCGAAGTACGTACGAAAGACCTCGTCGCTGAGGCGCTGTAACTCCGCGCTCAGCTGCCAAACCCAGTCTTCACCCCTCTTCTCGGCCAACGCCAAGATTATGTACGTTCGAGACGGCTGGAGGGTATACTCTGCCACGTGGAGACCCTTGTCCGGATCCTGTTTGTACTGCTCGGCATCGTGTCGGTGCTGTTCATTTTGATTACCGTGATCTTCGGAAGCAAGTCCGACGTGATGAGCGGCGGCAGCAGTCAAATCCGGACGACCTACAAGGGCAAGGCGGGATTCGACGATTTCGTTTCCAAGCTGACGCTGTACATGGGCATCGCCTTCATGGCCCTCTGCGTCCTCATCAACATCATCCAGACTCGCTGGCTCTAAGTGCCCCTTGACTCTTGCTTTTTCTGGCGGGATGGTGTATCCTATTGATTCCATGCGACGTTTCGGCATGGCCGAGCGTCTATAATACAGACCTAAGACCTTCGAACAAGGACGTTCAAAGTCTTGGGAGCCGGAGGGATGGAGCCCGACGGCACGCAATACAAACTTTGGAGGAGACTCATGGAAGAGCACGTACACGATCGCAAGCCCGCTGGCTTCTGGAGCCGGCTTTTCGGTGGCGGCGCCGACGTCCTCGAAGAGGATGAAGAGCGCGTGGAAGAATCCCCCGTTCGCGCCCGGGCGCCTTACTACACCTGCACCGTTCGTCGCCACGTCATCGCATTCGACGACGCCGTGGCAGCCGCGGATGGCCTCAAGAAAGGCGAGATGCAGATTCTCAATCTCACCTCGGCGGACCCTGTGCTGCGCGAGAAGATCAAAGACTTCCTTTCCGGTGTCAACTATGCGCAAGAGGGCACTTGGGAGGAAGTCGGAGAGCACATCTATCTGCTCGCGCCGCAGGGAACCTACGTGGAGACCTCCGCGCCGGGCATGCCGACTTCGAACCGAAATAACTGACCTCCCCGTTCAGTCAGGAAACATGGACTAACACTCCATCGGCGGGCGGATAGGGCTCGAATAGCACCCCTCCCCACAAGAGGTTACGCAAAGCGAGCACCCCCCACACTCAGCGGCAACCTCAAGAGCCCACCGCCCGCCTCCCTTCTCGCCGTGCCACAATGAACGCGTGCGGCTAAGGGATCTTCAATCTGGCCTATCCGCCATCCTCGGGGAGGACCGTGTCTTGGTTGGCGACGCCGTAGCCAAAGTATACGATTGCGACGCCTACACCCTCCACCGCCACCCTCCGCTCGCCATTACCCTTCCTGAGACGACGGATGAGGTCAGCGCCGTCGTCCGATGGTGCCGGGAACACGACCAGCCCTTCACGCCGCGGGGAGCGGGCACGGGGTTGAGTGGAGGCGCTATTCCGGCGTGTGGCGGCGTCGTCGTCAGCCTGAGTCGCATGCGGCGGATCCTGGAGATCGACCTGCCGAACCGCCTCATGCTCGCCCAAGCGGGCTGCCCCAATCTCTCGCTGTCGAGGGCGGTCGCCGAACACGGATATCACTTTGCGCCAGATCCGAGCAGTCAAACAGTCTGTACGCTGGGAGGGAACATCGCGGAGAACAGCGGAGGCCCCCATACCTTGAAATATGGCGTTACGACAGACCATGTCCTCGGCGTCACACTCGTGGACGACAGTGGTACCGTTCGTAACTTCGGTGGACGCGTGGCAGAGGCGCCGGGGCTCGACCTGCTCGGCCTCCTTGTCGGATCGGAAGGAACGCTCGGAATCGTAACGGAGGCTTGGGTTCGCCTCACTCCGCTGCCTGCCGCCGTTCGCACAGTCCTCGCTTCGTTCGATACTCCCCTTGATGCAACGCGAACGGTCAGCGACGTGATTCGGGCTGGCGTCATCCCCGCCGCGATGGAGTTCATGGACGGTCACGTGATTCACGCGGTCGAGGCTGCTTTCCATACCGGTTTGCCGCTGGACGCCGGCGCCCTGCTCTTGATCGAATGCGATGGCGAGGACGAAGCCGTTGTCGAAAGGGAGATCTCCTCCGCTGTTGAAATCGCCAAAACTCACAAAGCCCTGGACATCCAGGTTGCAGCGGACGAAGAGACACGGAGCCGTCTGTGGACCGCGCGCAAGAAGGGGATCGGGGCTCTCGGCCGGATTGCCCCGTCGCTGGTAACGCATGATGGAGTCATCCCTCGCTCCCGTCTGCCGGAGGTTCTCGAGTTCGTGTACGACGTGGCTCGAGAGGCGGGCATCGGAGTGGCAAACATCTTCCATGCCGGCGACGGGAACCTGCATCCGATCTTTCTGTTCGACGAACGCGACCCGGAGCAACTCGAAGCCGTCACGCGAGCGGGCGAAGCCGTGATGCGTCGGTGCATCGAGGAAGGCGGCAGCGTTACCGGCGAGCACGGCATCGGAGTCGAGAAGATTGGCCTGCTCGCCGAAATGTTCTCGGAAACAGACCTGCGTTGGCAACGCACCATCAGAGACTGCTTCCGCACGACTGACCTCTGCAACCCGGGCAAGGTGTTCCCGTCGTCAAAGTCGTGCGTCGAGGTGCGGGTTCGCCACCGAGCGGTGCCCGTGTAACGAGTTGACGCCGCTTGTGCTAAGTGGGACGACTCTTCGATACATGTAGGTTTCCGTGTGGACAGGTAGAATTCCTACGGTCACTGGTGCGACGCACTCTCCGCCCTGCCTGTTGATACAGAGAAGAAATGAACCTAACCTGCGTATTCCTTCTC
>RFHN01000210.1 GCA_003695835.1 Armatimonadota bacterium | reverse complement strand
GTAATCCACTTTGCGGAACAACAGATCACTCATTTCATAACCTCACCAAACCGTCTTGCTGATGGGCGTTGAGCGATGAATGCTACCCTAATCAATTAGCGCAGGACTCGTGGAGAGCTTCTGGTTCGAGATCCGGTGGGCATCGAACGCGCTCTACTTCATCGCCGCGTAACGCTTCCGGAGGAACTCGTACGCACTATCGTTGAAGAAAACGTTGACCGCGTAGTACGACAGTTTTTGGTCGTCCGTTGGGTTCTCGACGAACTGCTTCAACTGCTCATCGTACACCTTGTCCACGACCCCGATCGCCGCTTTGATCTGACCCTCGTTCAGAATGTCTTTGATCCGCGACATGAGCAGGATCGTGTTCTTGGCTCGGATGTTGAGCCGTTCTTTCTCCCACGTGGCGAAAAGGTCGTTCACCTTCTTGAGGAACTCTTGAGAGGGCACTTTGCCCATCTCCACCGCTTCCTTGTGCACCTTGTCCGCTTCGGCCTTCAGGGCCTTGAGGGCGTCCGCCTCTTTCTTCTGTTGCTCTTTCACCGCGGCTCGCGTGCGCTCGATGATGGTGAGGATCTCGTTGGTCTGCTCTTTGGTGAGAAGCAGCGGAAGGATCTGATTTGCCAAATCAATCTCTGCCAAGGTGTCGAGGATCGGATCCACTCCATAGGGATCCGGTTTCGAAGTCGTCTGGGTCGCCGTGGGCAGGGACGCACACAGCAAGCAAAGGGCTAAGATCAATGCACTTTTCATCGAGGTCCTCCTATTCCGGTCGTATTATGCTTCGTCCTTCTCTTCGGACGCGGTGGTCGGCCCTCCGGTTTCAGCGCCCAGCCTCCACATCAGGCCCGCAGCCACCATCTGAAGGTGCACGAACAACAGTCCGGTGGGAAGGAATACGAGAAACTCCCGCACTCCAAGCACTCCGTCCCCACGAGCGGACGCCCAGGCGAACCCGCCGAGCAGTGCAACCAGCGAGCCAAGCAACGCAACGCCCATCAGGGCAAAGCGCAAGCCGAACGACCGCCCGTCGAACCTCCCGCACCATGCAGCGACCCGCCGCCACGTCAAAGCTCCGTAGAGGACCCAGACGAAGAACAAACCGAAAGCAAGTGCAAGCGCCATACCGGAACGTGTAAGATGCCTCATTATGGAGTATCGCCCGTTTGGAAGAACTGGAATGATGGTCTCCCCGCTCTGCATGGGGACCATGACCTTCGGATGGCATCCTGAGGACTGGGGAAGCGACGCGCAAACCGGTGTCCGCATCGGCAAGAAGGCGCTGGATCTCGGAATCAACTTCTTCGACACCGCCAACGTCTACGCCCGCGGTCTTTGCGAAACAGTGACCGGAAGGATCATCAAAGGCGTCCGGGACAAGGTCATCTTGGCGACCAAATTCCACGGTCGTATGGCGGATGACGACCCCAACGCCTGGGGAAACAGCCGTCGCCACATCATCATGCAGTGCGAAGCCTCCCTCAAGAGGCTGAAAACCGACTGGATCGACCTCTACCAGGTCCACCGACCGCAACCCTCGATCCCGATCGACGAGACACTCCGAGCGCTGGACGACCTGATCCGAGCCGGCAAAGTCCGTTACATTGGCACGAGCACCTTCGCGGCTTGGCAAGTCTGTGAGGCGCACTACATCGCCCGCGAACTGGGCCTCAACCGCTTCGTCAGCGAACAGCCACCGTACAATCTTCTTGACCGGAGAATTGAGCGCGAGCTTCTGCCGTTCTGCCGCACCTACAACTACGCGGTCATCCCTTGGTCCCCTCTGGCGGGCGGGATCCTCAGCGGCAAGTACCTTGGCAAGCCCCGCGAAGGACGCTACGTCAAGAGCGATCCGATGAACCGATGGAACCGCGAGACGGAGCGCGTCGTGAAGAGACTCAAGAAGATCGCGGACAAGCTCGACTGCAGCCTCACGACGCTCTCTCTCGCCTGGGTCCTTCACCAACCTGGGATCACCTCCGCGATCATCGGCGCAAGGAAAGTTACGCAGTTCAAAGACCTCGTCGCCGCTACGGAGCTGAAGCTCGACGCCAAGGTCCTGGCGCAGATTGATGAAATCATCGCTCCCGGGACGAACGTCGGGAAGTACTACGAAGCCGACTTCGGGCCGAACGCGCTGCCGATCTAAGACTCGGTTTCGCTCCGGAGGAACGACTCGACGACGCGCCCGACGGCAGCCAGCGACTCCGCGCTGCACTTGTCGGGCGTGTCTTCCAGCGTATGCCACCACGAGTTGCCGGGACCATATTCGAAGTCAATGAGGTCAATCGTTGGAATTCCGGCCTGGTTCAACGCGAGGTGATCGTCCGCAATGATCGGCCCGGCGCGATTGGGGAACTGTTTTGCGTAACCGAGCGAAGCGGCGTGCGCGTAGAAGCGATCCATCACCGAGCGGGCGAAGTAGTCGCTGTTCGGCTCTCGCGGAACGACGAGATCGCGGTCGCCAATCATGTCCAACAAAATTCCATACGCGATCTCTCGATCCGAGGCGGACAGGTGGTTGGCGAAATGGGTCGCCCCGAGAAACATCTCATCCAGCCCCGGCCCCAAATCCTCTCCATCAGTGAAGAGAAAGACGAGGTTGACCGGTGGCTTCTTCTCTTTGAAGCTGCGCATCAGCTCGAGCAGAACCGCAACTCCGCTCGCCCCGTCGTTGGCGCCCAGGATGGGCTTCGTGTGGTTCGCGGAGGACGGATCCTGATCGGCGAAGGGGCGGGTGTCCCAGTGCGCCATCAACAACACCGTCTTCTTCGCACCGAAGTCCATTCGCGCGACGACGTTCCACATCGTCACGGTTGCGCCCGTTCGGGACCACTGATGGCGAAACTCTTGCGTCGTCACGTCCTCCGTGTACTTCTTGCATTGCGCGACGAGCCAATCCCGCATCTTGATGTGCCCGGGCGAGCCCGGGTATCGCGGGCCGATGTCACACTGCTCCTTCAGCAGAGAATAGGCTTTGGCGCCGTCGAAGAGAAGATCCTGTTTCTGAGCGGAGACCTGGCCGCAGGATGCGACCAAGCTAACCCAAAGGGCAAGGACGGCTACTTGACGATGTACCTGGATTCGCGCACCTCCCCGGTCTTACCGGATAGCGCTTGCTCTACCGTCGTCCCGAGCGTTCGCTTGATCTTCGAGGCGTTCCAAATGCGGAAGTAGCCCAACGCACCTCGCGCGAGCGATTCCGGCATGGCAATGCTGTAGGTTGCGCCGGGATCCAGGCGCCTGCCGTCCACCTGCACGTCGAGGATCCGACTCTCCGGCGCAGCGGAGCCCGAAAACGTCACGACGAAGCCAGACAGCTGCAGGAAGCTCTTGCTGCTGCTGGGATAGCTCGAAACCGAGCGTTCCAGCGCTTCCAGAATCTCCTTGCCCGTTAGCTCGACTACCACAATCCGGTCGGTTGGGAATTGGAAGATGGAAGCCAAGTCGCCCTTCAGCGTGCCTTCTTTGAGAAGCCCGGCAGCAACAAACGCCCCGTCGGTGCCCGCAAGGTCGCGAATTGCGTCCGCGGCGGCCTGCGCAACGGGGTGCGGCTCAGAGCCAACATCCTGCCCGAGGGCGCCAATGGCGCCTCCGAACAGAACGCTCGCTGCCAGAAGAACTCTTAAGACTCTCATGCGGCTTCTGCGTATTAGACTGCCTAACGTGGCAATCGTTTCAGAGAACTGGGTGCGACCTCTCGGCCGCACCCAGTGGATTTTACCCTGCGCTTACTGCGCCCGGCGGATCTTCACCGCGTCGAGCCCAGCTTCGGTCACCGAGTCATTCGGATTGTCGGCAACCCACAGTCGGATGCGCATGTTCGACGTAGGCGTGACGTACTTGCTGGCGATGAACGAGAGGTCCGTCCACGCGCCGCTGTCGCCGCCACGGATTGTTCGAACGGTCACCCAGCTGGATCCGCCGTTGTTCGAAATCTGAATCAGCAGATCGTCCGGGTTTCCGTTGTACGACACCATCCAGTACTTCAGGCTGATGATTCCGTTGCTACCGCTCATGCTGAAGACCGGGCTGGTAAGGATCGTCGGGCCTCCGTCGAGGTCGTTGTTGCCACCGGGAAGGCCGGTCACGTAGCACATGCCCGATCCATCGCCGTCGGTAGGCGGATCGCCGCGGCTGCCGTCGCCAGCGGGAACGCCGCGCTCCCAAGGCCCGCCAGTCACGTTTTGGTTCGTGACCGTCCAGCCCTGGTTGGTCTGGAAGTTGTCGTCGAAGATCGTCACCAGGTTGTTGGCGACCAGACTCTCGTGCGGAGTGTTCGGATCCACGTCCGTCACCGTTTGGTTGTTTGTCGTTCGAGCAGAGAGGTACCACTCGATCAACGTACCAACCGGTTGCGGCGGCAGGAACGCAAACTCCGGAATCAACTCCGACGACGGATCCAGGCTCGTGGTCATGAGGGCGCGCTCTTGCCAAGCGCCGCCGTTGATTCGGAAGTGCACCTTGCCCGTTCCGAAGTCATACTGCCCAGCGAGGTTTTCGATCCGCACGCCGAACACGATCTCGCGGTTCGCCGGCATGACGGTGAGGTCCGCGGGCGATGTGAAGAAGCGCAGCAGCCGCAGCGGCGGAGCCGGCAGGTTGTGCGCGCTAAAGCCCGTGTTGATCTCGTTGTAGTGCGGCGTGCCGTTCGTGATGTCGCCGTCGTCGTCGTCCAGCGTCAACACGTCAATCGTAATGCCGGGATCGATGCGCGGACTGAGCAGAATCTGATTCAGATAGAGGAACCGAGCGTGGTCGAGGCCCGCCTGATTCCCCATCGTGTTCTGCAGTTCACGCTTCGCATCCCAGAACGCGCCGGCGATCACGAGACCGCACTGGTGCGACTCGCCAGAGCACGGGTACTGAACATCCGGCGTGTCCACGTTGCGCACGTACGAATCGGGCGTCCCTCGGAAACCACGACCGACGATCGGGTCGTCAACGAGCAGAGTCGCCGTGACATCGGCAACGCCTTCGTGGTAGTCGCCCGTCGGGTTGTTGTGGCCCATGGCGATGATGAAGTGGCCGTATTCGTGATACACAACCGTCGTGTAGGCCGTGTTCGGACAGCCGCCACCCGCACGGTAAAAGTTGATCGTGCTGGAGCTGTAGTACGCGTTACAGGTGCTATTGATGTTCACGCGAGTCGGGATCGAAATGTCAATCCCCGGGTACGCGCTGTTGATCGACTTGGCGAAGTTGTGCACGATCTCCGTGTGCACGAACGCGTTCACCTGCGCAGTCACGAACTCCGTCGGGCTCGGGTTGAACAGCATGTTTGCCGGCCCTGGAGGCGTGACGTTCATCGTGATGAGGTGGTTGCTGCCGGCCTGGTTCTGCACCGTAGACCAGCGACCGACCAGCGCACCCTCCACCGTAACCTGCCCGGAGCCGCCGTTCGGAATCGTAAAGTCGCCGTTCGCGTCCGCAAAGACGCTATTGCCACCCACGATTCGCGCGCGAGCAAACGGATAGTCGAACTGCTGAGGCGTATTCCACGTCGTGTCAGGATTGAGACCCGGAGTCATCCACGCGCGGAAGTGACCGTTCACGTCCACGTAATAGATCTCATCCTTCTTCTGCAAGAGCGAACCGTTGATCGCGTCCACGTAGAAAATCCACGCTTCCGGATGCGCCAGATCGCCCTTGTCCGCGAAGACCTTGTAGGCGTAACGGCCTTCCTCACCATTCCCCCATACTACGAACTCGGGAGAACTGATGAACCGTGCATACGGCATCCACGACTGAACCCGCTTGGCTGCCTGATCCGGACTCAGAATTCCGGCAGGCGGGGGCGCGCCCGGCGTCGGCTTGATTTGCGGACTGGCAAGCACGACCTGCTGAACCAGGCCCGGACGGACAAGTACAGTCAGCCCGGCGCCGTCCACAGGCACGCCGTGGTGAATCTGAGCGAACCAGACCGCCTCAAACTTCCCGTTGCCGATCGGCGTGGACTTCGACAAGATGAGGTCCGAAGGGCTGACGCCGAACACGTCGGCATACAGGTTCACGAATTGCTGCGCCGTGTCCGACGTGTCAAGCCCGCCGATCGGTACGTTGCCATAGACGCGACCCACTTGGCCCGCAAACCACCAGACCTGCGCCTTGGGGTTGGCCTGCAAGAGTCGCGATACGGCCTGCCGTACCTTCGCAGGGTGTGACAAGTCGCCGGCGGATTGCGCTTGCGCCGTCGCAACAGCGGCAGCGAAAGCAACTATGCCAACGAACACTTTTGAACGAAACATCGTTGCATGATCCTCCTTTAGACGGTTGGATGAACATCCGAGATGTACGTCTCAGGATGCTCTCGAGACCGACGGCTCCCGAAGAAACGCTTCGATGAACTCGTCAATCTCTCCATCCAGTACACTCTGGACGTTCGAAGTCTCGTGATTCGTTCGAAGGTCTTTTACAAGCTGGTAAGGCTGGAGGACATAACTTCGAATCTGCCGACCCCAGTCCGCCGAAGTCAACTCACCCCGCAATTCTCGCAGTTTGTCCTCGGTTTGAGCCCTTCGATACTCTGCCAATCGAGAGGCCAAGATCTCCATGGCTACCGCGCGGTTTTGGTGTTGGCTGCGCTCGTTCTGACAACTAACGGCAATACCCGTTGGAATATGGATGATTCGAACGGCGGACTCGGTCTTGTTCACGTGCTGCCCGCCGGCCCCGCTCGCCCGGAATGTCTCGATCTTCAGCTCCTCCGGATCAATGTCAATGTCCGCTTCCTCCATCTTCGGCAGCACCTGCACCATCGCGAACGAAGTGTGCCGCCGGTTCCCCGCGTCGAACGGACTGATTCTCACCAAACGATGAACTCCATGCTCCGAGCGGAGCATTCCGTACGCATACGGCCCGCTGACCAACACCGTCGCGCTCCGAATCCCAGCAACCTCACCGGGAGTTTCGCTGAGAACCTCCGTCTTGAAACCGTTCCGCTCCGCCCACCGAAGGTACATGCGCAACAGCATCTCGGCCCAGTCACATGCCTCGGTGCCACCCGCCCCGGCGCTGATCTCGACCAATGCGTCCCGATCGTCGTATTCGCCGGCAAAGAGTGTCTTGACCTCAACCTTGCGAAGCCTGCCTTCGAGGTCCTGAAGAAGACTCTCCAACTCGGCCTCCGATTCGCTATCCGATTCGTCGGAGAGCAGCTCAGCCAAGGCTTCGGCGTCGTGGAGGCGGGATTCCAGGTCGGTGTATTCCTCGAGACGGGCGCGCAAGGTGGCCAGCCGACGCATCACCGTCTGCGCGGACCGAGTGTCAGACCAAAAATCGGGAGCCTCGGTCTGTTTTTCCAGCGACCGAATCTCTTGCTGAAGGGATTCCAGGTCAAAGATGCCCCCGAATCGCCTCTACACGCTTCCGGGCATCCACAAGCCTCTCTTGGCGATCGGGGGTAACCACGCTCGGAGTGTACCTAATACACAAGGGGGTGGCTTGCGCCGACCCCCCACGTTCAGGCGGAGCCGATGCTCCGCAGCTCTCCTTTCCAACCAAGCGTCTGCTTGGCCATTTCAGTCTACACCAGTTTTGGTTTGAAGTGCGTCAACTCGCGTCAAGTCAGGTAATCCTACGGGGACAATCGCTCCGGATGCATCGCAACGTCTGCCGATAATGAAGAACGGAGGACTCTTGTGTTCGGCCTTCTTGCGTATGCATTTGCCGCCCTGGTAGTAGCGGGCGCCCTTTCGGCCCTCGTCGGGTTCTTCACGCGCGTGGGTAGCTCGGTCGAGAAAGGGGCAGGACTTCGAATCCTCATCGCCTGGCTCGTTTGCTTCGCCGGGCCGTATGTCTGGGTCGAAGCGAATACCGCCAAATATGCCGCGGATCTCGAGCCGGTCGTGGACGAAGCCATTCAGAAGTCCAAGATCGAGCCGGACGTCCAGTTCGTCAAGGTCCAATACGCCTGGAAGGATCGGGCCAAGCTCATCGTCGTGGCCAAGACGGAAGAGCACGAATGGGGTTCCTATCGCAACCTCTACGCCGTCACAGCAGTCAAGGACGGCGAGTACTGGGAACTGGACGAGGTGATCCCCATCAACACCGAGGACGGCGACTCCGCCGGCTTCTCGATCCCTCCCTACTGGTAGTCCGTCACCGCGGATACGCCGAAGCGACGCCTCCGTCCACCGTCAAGAGGCAACCCGTAGTCTTTGCGCTGCGGTCACTACACAGAAACGCGATCGCCTCGGCAACGTCAGCCGGAAAGATCGAGACCTGAAGCGTGTTCCGTTTTCGATAGAACTCTTCGAGCTCTTCCGGACGAATTCCATACGCCTTCGCCCGTTCTTCCCTCCAGCTCGAAGACCAGATGGACGACCCTTCGATCACCGCGTCCGGTAGCACGCAATTCACGCGCACGCCGATCGGTCCGCCCTCCTCCGCCAGGCACCGGGCCAAATGCTGCGCGGCGGCCTTTGCCGCGCTGTAGGCAGACGCGTTTTTCCCCGCCGCCAGGGCGTTCTTGCTGGTCACGAAAACGAGCGAGCCGCCCGTTCCCTGCCTTCGCCACACGCGGAACGCCTCGCGAGCCGGCAGAAAGCACCCCCTGGCGAGGACGTCCATGTTCCGATTCCATTCTTCGAGGGTGGTCTCCTCGATAGGCGCGGAAGAGGCGATCCCCGCGCTGCACACCACGATATCCACTCCACCCCAACGAGAAACCGCCTCGCGAAATGCCTGCTCAACCTGGCTCTCCTCCGTTACGTCGCAACCAATCGCGTGCGCTCGCTCGGCCAAAGAATCCGCGACCTGGCGAGCGGCGTCCTCGTTCCGGTCCGCCACCAAGACATGCGCTCCAGCTCGATGGAGGCGCCCGCAGGTGGCCCGTCCGATTCCGCTCCCACCTCCGAAGACGACCGCAATGGCGCCTTCGAATTCGCCGGGCGCGGGTCGTTGCTGCAACTTATACAGCTCCAGCGGCCAGTACTCGATAGCGAAGGATTCCTCTTCTGTCAGGCTCGTGAACCCGCCCATCGCCTCCGCGCCTTCCATCACCTCGATCGCTCGGCGATAGAGTTGTGCGCTGACGTCGGCTTGCTTCTCATCCCTTCCGGCAGTCACGAACCCAAATCCGGGAACGAGAACGACGCGCGGTATCGGATCGAACATCTCCACGCCCTCGTCGGCGAACCGCTCGAAGTAGGCGCGATACTCCCGCTCGAATGCCGCAACCGCTTCGAGAATCTCCCCTTGCCAGTCCGCTTCTGTTCGCATGTCCAGCCAGAGCGGGGTCCGTCGCGTGTGGACGAGGTGATCGGGACAGGCGGCGCCCCGAGCCGCGAGATCCTTCGCCGCTGGAGTGTCCACCATCATCCGGGCGCGGTCTTCCGTGATGCGCTTCAACACCACCCTTCGGCTCTTTCCCAACGCCCCCCGCAACACCGGCAGCCATTCATAGGGATCCAGCGACAACGACTCGCCCGCACCCGCCCACAGTCTCCGGTTCGCCTCCCGCAACGCGTCCTCAGCCCTCTCAATGCAAGCGAGCGTGTTCTCGTAACAGGCCTTTGCCGTATCACCCCAGGTCACCAGCCCATGCTTGGCCAGGATCACACATCGAGCCGTCGGCCTCTCCTCCAGCGCCAGGGCGACGCGCTTACTCAGCTCGAACCCAGGGCGGATGTAGTCTATCCATACCATCTCTTCTCCGAAAACCTCTCGGGCAGCTTCTTCCCCACGCACTGAGCAAGCCAACGCCAGGATCGCGTCGGGGTGCGTGTGATCCACTTCGGCGAATGAACAGAACGCGTGGAGAAGAGTCTCGATGGACTGGCGCGGCCGCCCCACGTCGAAGGCGCATCGCGCGAGATGCGCCACCATCTCCTCATCCGTCATCGCCTCCCGCTCACGAAGAGGCAGCACCTCCTCCAGTTTGAGGCACGCGAAGGTTCTCTCCGTGCAATCGGCAAGGTCCGAACCGCTCCCCTTGACCCAAAGGACTCTCGTCGGACGGCCCAAATGGTCCTGCTCCGTCGTCTTCGACGAAGTATTTCCGCCAAAGATGTTGACAACGGACCGATCCGCTGCCAGCAATCGGGACCGGTATACGAGCAACTCGATTCCCGAGAGTGTGGCAGCCAATTCGTCGTCCCATTTAGGCCGAGGCATGATTGCGATTATGGAACCTCCTGCGTGCTAAAATCGGCTTCGTGCAGCGACGAACGCCGCTCCTGCTGGCCGTTCTCTTCAGCCTCTTCCTGGGCTGCGCGCAAACCCAACCACCCGACATCTACGGCCTTTGGAGAACGAAGACGGACGAAGGGCGCATCGTTCTCCTTGAGCTACGTTCCGATGGCACCTACGTGCGGACGGCGAGTCAGGACGACGTGACGTTCGTCTCCAAGGGAAAGTGGCGAATCGAGAACCGCCAGATCGTCTTCCAAGAGGAACGCGAGCAGGTCGGGCCCTACTCCGGCGACTCCCAAGCGCGAATCGAGGTGCCCTTCGACGTCCAGCAGGGGGCGCTCGTCCTCAAGCCAGGCACCGAATTTGAGGAACGCTACCTGCTCATCCAGTAGCGCTAATCTTCGGGATCTACCGTCGTCCGCACGCCGATGCTCGAGATGATGCTGGCCACTCGCTCGCACTCCGACTTGGACGACCGGTGGACGACGCAGGAACCAAAGTGATGGATCTCCCACGTCTCGATCTCCGCTTCCTCACGCGTGCAACCCGTGGCCACTTGCAGAATCTCAATGACTTGATCGAACGTATTATAGTCGTTGTTGTATGCGGTGACAAGCCACGCGCCGGAACCGACGTCGCCATCGTCCGTGCGAGGCCGTACGATCTCTTTCGGCGGCGCTACTGTTCCCATTCCGGTCGAACCTCCGTCTTCAAACCGAAAATCGAGAGTATGGACGCAACCGCGCAGCATTCCACCTGCGAACCGAAGAACGCGTCGCATCGCCCCAGGTGACCCACCTCCCAGGACCCGATGTACGCATCCTCCAGCCCACACCCAGTCGCAAAGATGAGCGCTGTGGCTGTCGTGCGCAAGGACACGCCGCCCGTCTGAAGTACGACGGTCCGGTACCGGCCCGTGTACCCAGGCGCGGCTGGCACGACTCTTGGCTCAGGATTGCTGCGCACGGTGCCTTAAGGATATCCCAAATACGCCTACGATTCCCACAAAAGCCAGCAAAAGACCGAGCCGAAAGCCCCGCGGCTCGTACACGTACTCTCCGTCCCCCACAGGCGTCCAACCGGGCGGAAGATAACTCTTGAAGACGATCGCCTTCGGGTGATCTTCATCCAACACCAAGGTAGTAGCCGTTGCTTTCACGACGGGATAGTTGTTTCCGGTTCCTACCTTGTACACATACACTCCGTCCTCTTCGTACGCAACCGGCATGTCCGTCGGTTGGTCGCTCAGCACATAGTCTACGCAGAGTCGCTCCAAGCCATCTTCCCACACAGGGGGCTTGACGAAAAGCATGTTCCCGTTGGCGGCGGGTGCGCTGTCCCCGCGGTTCACCTCGTCAAGCCTTTGCTTCGTGATCTTGAGGATGATAGAGTCGTAGCCGTCCGCCGTCGCAATGCGGTAGGGCAACAGACTGTTCGGCGGGGCGATCACGCCCTGCGCCGGCTGTAACAAAGACCAACTGTCGTTCACGACCGCAACCGAGTGCCCTTTCAGCCTGCTCAAGAGGAAGTTGTCTTCCTTGTAGAGTCCCGCCGGCGCGGTCGGGTTCAAACCGTTGTGCAATCCAAGCAGGAACAGAGCCGCGGCGGACGACGCTAGCCCCCAGGCGAACCGAGAGCGCCTCGAGTCCCGTGCGAACCACAACAGGGCCACCGTCAGAAGCGTCAACACCAGCGAAACGCGGCTCCAGTTCGCTTGCGCCTCGGCTGCGGGAATCAGCTCCCCCAGGGACGGCGCCACGCGCAGCGAGGCCACCCC
>RFHN01000209.1 GCA_003695835.1 Armatimonadota bacterium | reverse complement strand
GCGGCCTGTACCGATCCGAGGACGGAGGGGACACGTGGACCAAGGTGACTGGCGGCCTGCCTCAAGGACAGTACGTCGGGCGGCTGGGAGTGACGATTTGCAAAAGCAAGCCGAATGTGATGTACGCTGTGGTGGACAACCAAGCGCCGCGCCCGGAAGCGGACCGCGACGACGAGCGGGTGCCCTCGGGCGAGCTGACCTTGCGGAGGCTGCGCATGCTAACCGAAGAGCAGTTCCTCCAGGTGCCGCGCGACGTGCTCGCGCGATTCTTCCGCCGCTCGCTTCCGGGCTTGGACCTCGACGAGGTTCTGCGCAAGATGCGCAGTGGCGAGATGAAGGTGAGCGACCTGGTTGACCGGTTGCGCGACGCCAACGCAACGATGTTCGAAGACACGATCATCGGCGCAGAGCTTTATCGCAGCGACGACGGCGGACGCACCTGGCGCCTCACCCACGAGTTTCGCTTGGACGGACTGTACAACACATATGGTTATTATTTCGGCCAAGTCTCGGTTGACCCTACGAACCCGGACAAGGTCTTCCTACTCGGCGTTCCGATCCTGCTGAGCGAGGACGGCGGGAAGACGTTCCGTAGCGTCGGAGGCCGGGGCGTGCACGCGGATCACCACGCGATCTGGATTGACCCGCGATGGCCGCAGCGCATCGCGCTCGGCAACGACGGCGGCCTCAACCTCAGCTGGGACGGCGGCTACACGTGGCAGAAAGTGAACAACCTTCCCTTCGGTCAGTTCACGACGCTCGCCTTGGACAACGCCCGGCCCTATCGGATCTACGGCGGGCTGCAAGACAACGGCACGATGCGCGGACCCAGCAACCACGACCCCTTGCGAGACAACCCCTGGGAGTGGGAATCCATCGGCGGTGGAGACGGCGCGACCGTCCAGGTTGACACGCGAACCAACGAGCTCGTCTATACCTCTTCCCAGTTTGGCGCCGCGAGCGCACGGAACTTCCAGACCGGCGAGGCATGGGGCATCACTCCCCGCAGCGCACCCGGAGAGCCGCCCTTGCGATACAACTGGGTCACGCCGTTTCTTATCTCACCTCACCATCCAGATATCCTGTATTACGGCGCAAACCGCGTCTATCGCTCGCTCGATCAGGGGCGCACCTGGACGGCGATCTCGCAAGACCTGACCTCGGATCCCAAGCAGGGAGACGTACCCTACGGAACTTGCACGACCCTCAGCGAGAGCCCGCTGCAATTCGGTCTGCTCTATGTCGGCACCGACGATGGGCACGTGTGGCGCACCGACGACGGCGGCACGACCTGGCGCGAGATCTCGCGTGGGCTGGTGCCGTTCAAATGGGTGTCGCGGATCGTCGCCTCGCCGCACGATCGAGACACGGTGTACGTCGCGCTCTCCGGCTATCGGGACGACGACTTCGCACCATACCTCTTTCGTAGCACGAATCGTGGCGAGTCTTGGACGCGAATTTCGTACGGTCTGCCGAACGAGCCGATCAACGTCGTGCGAGAGGATCCGCTCGTTCGAGACCTCTTGTGGGTCGGCACCGACATGGGAGTTTTCCTCTCCTGGGATGCGGGCAAGAGTTGGACGGCGCTCGTCGGGAACCTGCCGCACACTCCGGTACACGACCTGCAAGTTCACCCTCGCGACCGCGAGCTGGTGTTAGCCACACACGGGCGCAGCGTATTCGTTGCGGATGTGTCTCTCATCCAACAGCTGACGGCGGACGTGCGTGCGAAGCCGGTGCACGTCTTCCCCATCGCTCCCGTCTCCCGCTCTTCGATGTGGGGCTACGAGCGGCGCTCTCCGTATGGCGAGTTCAATCCGGATCGCACCGTGCGCGTCGCGTTTTGGCTCGGGAAAGCTGGCGCCTATCGGGTCGAGATCAAGGACGGTACCGGCGCAGTCGTGAAGAGCGCTGAGGGCGAAGGCGTTTACGGACTGAACTTTGTGGACGTCAGCCTGATGCTATCGCCCGGCAAGCCGATCCCGCCGCAAGGAATCGAATGGAAGCCACGAACGCTGGAAGAGATCCTCAAAGATCCGTTCGAAGAGTATCGCCCGAAGTATCTGCCGGCCGGAACGTACACGCTCGAGGTCGCCAGCGGCGGTGGAAACGCAAGCACGCGCTTGGAGCTTCGGGCGGAACGATAACGCTCACGATCCCTCAACGCTCCCGCCCTGCCACACCCACCGAGCGAGAGTGGCCGAGGGCGGAGTACGCGAGCGCAAGGGCGCAGACCAGGTCGTCGTGATAGCCTCCGACCGCCCCGTATACGACTCTGCCGCGCGACGTACTCTTTCCCTCAAAGTGCTCGAGCTCGCGAACCAAATCAGGGTCGGGCAGCAGGCGAATCGCTCCGCGCTCGAATCCCCAAGCCAGCAGTTCGATCAGATCGGCCTTGCTCGATTGGGTGAAGACGAAGCCCTCTACTCCCACGCCGGGGCACTCGGAGCGGAGCTGCTCCGTGACCGGGTCGCCTACGCCGGTTGCGTCGCACAGCACTCGATGAGCGGCGTGCCGAACCGCAAACTCGGCGACGCGGGAGACCATCGCCGACCAACCAAGCCCCGACCAACGCTCTGCGCCCACTACCTCGCAACCGGATCGCAAGCCGCGCACCGCCACGGCGGCGGTGAAGTCCTCGCACCGCGCCCAGTCCACGCCGACGACTACCTCTCCGACATCCACACGCCTCGCGGACATCGCGCGCTCAAGCGCCTCATACGCAAAGACGGTTGTAGCCGAGTCGAGGAACTCCGCCTCATACTCGGTGCGGAACGAGCGCTCACTGAGAATCTCGCGCTGCAACGCGAGGTACTCCGCGCTGACCATTGGGTTCTCGCTGCTCGGAGAGCGGCGGCTCCAGAATCCGTTCTCTCCGCGCTCGCCCATGCGAAAAAGGCGATAGAAGAAGTTCCTTCCTCGCGGCGTGCTAATGAGCGTCATGCGGCCATCGTTGGCGGCGAGCATCGGCATGGCGACGTCGGTAATCAACTCTTCGGGAACGAACGCGGCCTCATCGAGGAGGATGTGGTCTGCGCCGTCGCCGCGCAGGTTGTGCGCCTCGTGTCCGCTACGCGCATCGAAGACATGAACGACCGCGCCGTTCCTCTTTCCTCCCTCGTGCACTCGGATTGTCGGATGAGGGGTTTGCACAGCTGTGTAGGCGACGCCGACCGCCGCGAGCATCCACTTCATTCGTTCGAAGACAATGCGTGCCTGCGCGAGTGTGGGGGCGATGGCGATCTGGCGGCTCGAGCGGCTCACGAAGATTCGGCGCGCCATGTCCGCTGCGCTCGCGTCCGTCTTGCCCCAACGCCTGCCGCAGGCAAGGACGCGAAAGCGCGCGCCGGATTCGAGGTATTCCCTCTGCCCCGGATGCGGCACCCACCCTGCCTCCTCGAGGCGACGGAAGAATAACCTGTTCACAGAGAGATAGGGAGCGATCGAAGGGGCTTGTCAGAGAGGCGAACGCACCGCGTCTTCCCTGGTTAGCTCGAACCGCTCAACGCGCGTTCAGAGACGACCAATCGGGCTCCGGCTCGTCCGTGAACAAGGACCAAAGAGAGAAGCGCCTTCCAGCATTGGGAACATC
>RFHN01000208.1 GCA_003695835.1 Armatimonadota bacterium | reverse complement strand
GTACACGAAGGGCTTTACGAAGTGCCCGTACTTGAGGTCGTCATCCGTGATCCGCCCACCCTCGCGGAGGATCTCAGCGCCTTCTTCCTTCGCCTTGGCGTTGTGATACTCATACTTCTTGACGCCTTCCTCATTGATCAGCGGGCCCATGAACACGTCTTCCCGAAGGCCGTTGCCGATCTTGATGCGATCTACCATCTTGAGGAAGCGCTCCTGGTACTCGTCAATAATCTTCTCGTCCACGATGATCCGGCCGCTGGTCACGCAGCGCTGTCCGCTGGTCTTGAACGCGCTCAGGACGCCCGCAGGGACCGCGATGTCCAAGTCAGCGTCATCGAGTACGATGACCGCGTTCTTGCCGCCCATCTCGGTGGCGACGAACTTGTACGCCTCGCTGGCAGCCTGCTGCTGCACGAGCTTCCCAACCGCGTAGGAACCCGTGAACAGGATGACGTCCACGTTCGGGTGCTTCACCAGCGCCGCTCCCGCCTCTTCGCCGATCCCGTGAACGATGTTGATTACGCCCGGCGGAAAACCGGCTTCGACCATCAGCTCGAAAAGCCGATGAGCGCAAATGGGCGTCTCTTCGCTCGGCTTCAACACGACGGTGTTGCCGGCAATGAGCGAAGGGCCCATCTCCCACAGCGGGATCGCCATCGGGAAGTTCCAAGGCGTGATGCACCCGACGACGCCTTTCGGCTTCCGACGGATGTAAGCGTCCTTGTCCGGCACTTCGCTGCTGATGCATTGGCCGATCGGCAGGCGGCCCAGCGCAGCGGCAAACTGCACCATGTGAAGGGTCTCCACGACGTCAGCGCGCCCCTCGTTGATCGGCTTGCCGCACTCCCGCGTCACCAGCCGGCTCAGCTCCTCGAGTTCGCGCTTGATCAGTTGGGCGAAGTTGTCGAGGATCTCCCCGCGCTTCACCCAGCTCAGCGCCGACCATTCGGGGAACGCCTTTCGCGCCGCCTCGACCGCCGCAGCGACGTCCTCTTCGCCGGACTTCGGCGCCGTGCCGACGACCTCGCGCGTGTCCGCCGGGTTCAAGCTTTCGAAGCGCTCTCCCGACGCCGCCTCGCGCCATTCGCCGTTGATCAGGTTCTTTGCGTGAATGGTTTCCGTTCGATGGCTGCTTCCAGATTCAGATACCGTTGCCATGGTTCCAGTGTACCAAAAAGGGGCGGGAGACGGCCGGATTTTCAGGGTGGATGCACGCGCCGCGGTACCCCCAGCGACGCGCCGCAGTACCCCCAGCGGCGTGCCGCGGTACCCCCAACGGCGCGCCACGACGAGAATATAGGGCTGTATATCGTCGAGATCGGGCCCTACATTGACGAGATCAGGCCGTACATCGTCGGAATCAGACCGTATATTGCCGAGATCAGGCCGTACATCGCCGAAATCAGACCGTACATCGTCGAAATCAGACCAGATATCGCCGATATCAGGCCGTACATCGCTCCCGAGCCCTCTCCTTCGAACGATGTTCCGCTCGCGAGGACGCTCGCGCTCCCTTGCTTCGCCGTAGGCACGGAAGGGGTGCCAGGTATCCTTCCGCGCGATGACGACCACCACGAAGATCCGCCTCGGCCACAGCCCTGACAGCGACGACGCGTTCATGTTCTGGGGGCTGGCGACCGGCAAGGTGCAGTCACGGTTCGAGTTCGAGCACATCCTGCGGGACATCCAAACCCTCAACGAATGGGCGATGGAGGGGCGGCTCGAGACGACGGCCATCAGCGTACACGCATTCGCCTACGTGGCAGACCGATACGCGCTGCTCCGTCACGGCGGCAGTTTTGGCGAGGGCTATGGACCCATGATCGTCGCCCGCGAACCGATTTCCGAAGAGCGCCTGCAGGACATCACGATCGCAGTCCCGGGCAAACTGACGAGCGCGTTCCTACAACTCAATCTCTTCGTCCCCAATCCGAAGTACGAGGTAGTCCCCTTTGATGAGATCATGGAGGGGGTGGTGGCAGGGAAGTTCGAGGCGGGGCTGCTCATCCATGAAGGGCAGCTAACGTGGGAGGAAGCCGGGCTGGTCAAGGTCATGGACTTCGGAGAGCGATGGAAGGCGGAGACGGGGCTACCGCTTCCTCTCGGCGTGAACGTCGTTCGCAAGGACCTGGGTGCCGAGGCGATCGCGGAGCTGAACCGAGTCATGAAGGAAAGCATCCAGGCAGCGCTCGAGAACCGACGAGAGGCTCTTGAGTATGCGCTCCAGTTCGGCCGCGGCATTGACGAGAATACGGGGGACGAGTTCGTCGGCATGTACGTGAACGAACGCACGTTGGACATGGGCGAAGAAGGAATCGAGGCGATTCGCCTACTCCTTCGCCGAGGCGCCGAGATCGGCTTGCTGCCCGAAGTGGAAGTCGAGGTGGTTTAGGATGAGAATGCACAGCTCGCGTTGCCACTACGAGAATCCGGACGCGCCGCCGTGGAGCCCGTACCGCGGGGTGAATCCGGAGAGAGGGTGCCGATTCTTGCTCGCCTGCGCGACCCTCGGGTTCGTCGCGATCGTCGCCTTAGTCCTCTACCTGGTTCTGCGCTAACCCTCTGAAGACGACCCGGCTGGCTGCCGAAAATGCACCTAAGCCCAGGCCGGCAGCTACTAATCCATCATCCGCCCGGAGCACGGCGGGTTACACAAGGAGGTTTGGGCACAGAACATGATCGGTCGGCAGGTTTGGGGAGTTGCGGCGAGGTTGACGGCCTCGGCCGCCTGCGTCTTGGTCTCTGTCTTCGGATTCGGGCAGTCCTCGAAGGACCTCGAGCAACTTTCGCTGGATGAGCTGCTGCGGGTCCCTGTCTCTCTGCAACGCAGGGACTTGGGCCTGCGGGACGTCCCAGCGGCGGTCTACGTCATCACGCCCGATCAGATGCGCCGCATGGGCTTCGACAGCATCCCGGAAGCGCTTCGCATGGTGCCAGGATTGGAGGTCGCACGGATGGATCGCTCCAGTTGGGCCATCTCCGCGCGCGGATTCAACGGGCGCTTTGCGAACAAACTGCTCGTGCTTGTAGACGGTCAGAGCGTGTACACGCCGAACTTCTCAGGCGTCTTCTGGGACGCAATCGACATCCCGGTTGAGGCGCTGGAGCGAATCGAAGTGATCCGCGGCCCGGGAGGAACGCTGTGGGGGCCGAACGCGGTCAACGGCATCATCAATATCATCACGAAGAGGGCTGGAAGCGAACATGGTGTCGCGTTCGGTGGAAGGTTCGGAGACTACGAAACGGGCAAAGCAAGCTTGGTCTACGACACCGCCCTTTCGCCTTCCTTCGGGCTGCGCCTCGACGCCACCGTTGATTCCAATGGGGCATTTCGGCAACAAGACGGATCGCCCGGCCATGACGGTTGGAGCGCCCGCCGCGTTGGCGCGCGTATGGACTGGTCGGGCGGAGACGGCACCGAGCTCACTGTCACCGCCCGCGGATACGACTCGAAGATAGACCGCGTCCTTCTGCAACCAACTCCGACTCCCCCGTTCCTGGTTCCCGGCTTCGACACGGTCGACCAGGAAGCATGGAGCACGCTCGCGCGTTTGGAGAAACCGTTCGGCAAAAGCAAGGCAACGCTTCAAGTCGCCTACGATCGCTCCAACCGCACGCTCATTGAGGCTCGCGAGGATCGGAAGACCTTTGACGCAGATCTTGTATACGACGCTCCCGTCTCTGATCGCTTCCAGTACCAGGCCGGCATCGCCTACCGAACGACCGAAGATGAGCTCTCGAACGCGTTCACGATTTCTTACGCGCCTGCACGCATGACCCTAAAGCGCTGGAGCGGCTTCCTTCAGGGCGTTTGGAACATAGACGACCGGAACCAGGTGACGGCGGGCGTCAAAGCGCTGGACGACACGCTATCGGGCTTTGAACTCCAACCGAGCGTGCGATGGATGTACAAGCCGAACGATACAGAGCACGTTTGGGCCGCGGTCACTCGAGCCGTGCGAACGCCTGCACGCGCGGACCACACGGTCGAGTTCATCGCAGACGCCCAGCCTGGGCCCGGCGGGCTGCCTGCCTATGCCGTTGTGCGCGGGTCGCCCAACTTTGGGGAAGAGACGGTAGTGTCATTCGAAAGCGGCTACCGAAGAATGTGGGGAGACCACACCTATTTCGACGCGGCGGCGTTCCTCAACTTCTACGACAACCTTCGAACGTTCGAGCCGGAACCGGTCGAGTTCCGGGCTACGCCCTTTCCACACTTCGTCGCGCCTTTCGTAATGGCGAACAAGGGTCGGGCAACCACTGCCGGCGTGGAGCTCTACTTGAAGAAACGAGTCAACGAGTGGTGGGACGTTGCGTTCTCGTACGCGCTGCTCGACTGGCGTTACCGCGTGGACGCGGACAGCGGCGACACACTCTCCATCCAGGAGCACTTCACCGTCCCGCGGCATCAGGCGCAGGTGCAGACCAGCCTCTTGCTCGGTTCGGGGTGGAGTGCGCACGCGTTCGTGCAGTACGTGGATGCGCTGGGCGGTCTGGGCGCACCTTCGTATTGGCGGGTGGACGCTCGATTCAGCTACACGACTCCAAGCGGAATCCTTTTGGAAGCCGGGATCAAGAACGCCTTCCGGCCGGCGTCCATCGAGTACCCCCAACAGGTCCGCTCGATCCCGAGCCAAATCCCGATGACCGTCTACCTGGGGGCGAGGGGGAGGTTCTAACGTGGCTTGCGGCGCAGCACGGAGTCTACTCTTGGCGGCGGTGGCTGGGTTTGCCGTGCTCGCGCCCGCCCAAACGGATGAGGCGAAACTCAAAGCCGAATTCTTAGTGCGTTTCGCTGCCTACACGAGTTGGCCGACGCGAGCCTTCGCCTTCGACACATCGCCAGTCGTGATCGGGGTCTGGAAGGATGTCGCATTTGCGAAAACCCTCATCGAGGTGCGCGGGGGCCGTACTGCAGGGGGTCGGCCCATCGTCATAAAGACACTCGCATCCTACAGCGAGGCATCGGAGGTTCACGTCCTCTTCATCCCGGCCGCCCGTTCGTCTGATGTCGTTCGTCTGCTGACGGAAGTCAAAAGGTCGCCGGTCTTGACGGTGTCCGAGGTGGCGGGCTTTTGTGCCAAGGGTGGCATCCTGAACTTCTACAAGCAGGGCGCCTACGTTCGTTTCGAGGCCAACCCGGATGCGGCACGGGCAGCCGGCGTTCAGATTAGCTCCCAGCTCTTGAAGCTAGCGAGAATCGTTGGAGGTGAAAAGTGAAACGGCTCAACCCAGGTTGGTTGAAGCGTTCTTTGCGGATTTCTCTGGGTCTCAAGTTGCTCATTGCGTCGAGCCTCACGGCGGCGCTCGCCATTGGTACCACACTCTTCATCGTTGGTACGGCGCTCGTGAAGAACGCTCGCGCGGAGTTGGACCGCTCCACGGCGAGCCTCGCCACGACGCTCGCCTCTTCTCTGGAGGCGCCCCTGGCATTTCACGCCGAGGATGAGGTCAAGCAAACCCTGCAGATGTTCTCCCAGGCTGCAAGCGTGCGAGCCATTGCGGTCTACGACCCGGCGGGACGCTTGCTCGCGAGCGTAGGCGCGACGGGCGTCTTCCCCGAGCGGATCACGGACGTCCGCGAGGAAGCGCGCACGGGCGCCGTTCAAGCGGCCGTATCCCTCCAGGGTGACAGCTTGGGCAAGGTGTACGTGGTTCCCAACGACGACCGCATCACTTCGCTGCAAGGGACGCTTGTGAACCTCGGGTTCCTTGTTGGCGCCCTCGCCCTCATGCTATCGGCCTTCTTAGCCGTGCCGCTCATCCGCCACATCACGACCAACATCCGCCTCTTGAGCTCGGCTGCGGAACGAGTCGCGAGCGGAAAGGGGCTCGATGTCAAGGTTCAGAGGCGCGGGAACGACGAGACCGGTGACCTCGTGGAGCGCTTCAACCATATGGTGCAGGAGCTGCACGCCCGCGAAGAGGAGCTCCGACGGATCAACCAGGAGCTTGAGGATCGTGTCGCTGCGCGAACCGCCGAACTGGAAGAGGAAGTCGCGGCGCGAAGAGAGGCGCAGGATGCGCTGGAGTCGCGCAGCGTATTCCTTCAGCTTCTCAACGAAACGCACCAGCTCGTTTACAAGGCGGAAAGCGAGGAACAGGCCGCACAGAGCATTGCGGAAGCGATGCGTCAAGCGTTCGGCGCAACGGTTGCGCTCGTCGAGTGTTACGAAGTCGTTTCCGGGCACTCAACCTGGAAGGGAGGGTCGGGCATCTCGGGGCCGGTCGGCCTTTCCTGCCCAGCCGAAGCGACCCCTGCGGCGGTAGTGCGGCGGACCCTGCGCGGGGTCGCGTTGCGGGGCCACGAACTCGCTCTGGCTGACTGTGTTCCGTGTAGAGACGAGATCCCGCTGGAGACGTACGTCGGCGCGCCTTTGCTCAACGCCAAAGGCGAGTGCATCGGAGCTCTCTCTCTCTTTTTCGATGAGCGCCTGGATGATTCTCAGTGTGAGGATCTGGTTTCATCCTTGGAGATGCTGGCCACGCACGCGATGGCGGAGGTCGAGCGTCGGCGTCAAGAGGCGGAGATCGCGTTTCTCGCTCGATTCCCCGAAGAGAATCCCAGTCCTGTGCTCCGGTGCTCGAGCCAAGGTGTCGTCCTTTACGCGAACCCTGCTTCGAGGCCGTTCTTGGCGGATTGGCACGCCGAAGAGGGGGCGCCACTGCCCGAGGAAGTGGCGAAGATTTGCCAAAGCGCCTATGCCGCAGGCAAACGACGCCAAAAGGAAATCCGACTCGGGGAGGGCGACTACCTCTTCACCTTCGCTCCGGTGGAGGGATCCGGTTACGTCCACGTGTACGCGACCGACGTCAGCACGTTGAAGGAAGCCGAGCGCCAAATCGCCGAAGCGCGCGACCGCGCCCTGGAGGTCGCACGGCTCAAGAGCGAGTTCCTTGCAAACATGAGCCACGAAATCCGTACGCCGATGAACGGCGTCCTGGGAATGGCGGAGCTGCTCTTGGCAACGAAGCTCAGCGACGAACAGCGTGAGTTTGTTGAAACCATCCACAATAGCGGCCAGGCTCTCCTCGCGATCCTCAACGACATTCTCGACTTCAGCAAAATCGAAGCCGGCCGAATGTCCATCCACGAAGCGCCGACGGTACCGTGCCGAATTGCGGAGGAGGTAGCCGGCCTTCTCTCCGCTACGGCAAGCGCAAAGGGGATCGAAATCGTCGTCTCGAGAGATACCGACCTGGGTTACACCGTCATGGGCGATGAGGTGCGGTTGCGTCAGGTGTTGACGAACCTCGTCGGCAACGCCGTGAAGTTCACGGACGAAGGTGAAGTGGTCGTTCGGGTGATGACTCGCTCTCAGAACGACGAACGGGTCCGACTGCGATTTGAAGTATCCGACACGGGCCCCGGAATCCCGGAAGACCAGCTGGATCTTATCTTCGACCCGTTCCGTCAGGCAGATGGCTCGATGACGCGCAAGTACGGTGGAACCGGGCTGGGGCTCAGCATCAGCCGTCAGCTCGTCGAGCTGATGGGCGGCACCATGGGTGTTACCTCCACGGTCGGCGAGGGATCCACCTTCTGGTTCGAAGTGGAGTTCGAGAGGGTTCAGGGGGCTGCGGCGAGTTTCACGGCTGCGCCGGAGGAACTTCAGGAGAAAAACATTCTCATTGTTGATGACAATGCGACCAACCGCTTGATTCTCGCTCGTTCGGTCGATTCTTGGGGCATGATCCCGACGACGGCGAGCGGCGGCGAGGAGGCGCTCCGCCTCTTGAAGTCAGACGACACGAACTACGACGCCATTATCGTAGACGGGCAGATGCCTGAGATGTGCGGCGCCGAACTTGCAAGGCATATTCGAGAGCTCGATGCACACAGAAGCACCCCTCTTGTCCTGCTCTCTTCTGCCGGAAGCCTGCTGGTCACCGAGGAGGACGGCCAGCTGTTCGACTTCGTCCTGTCGAAACCAATCCGAAGGTCGCAGCTGTTCAACGTGTTGGCGAACACCTTCGGTTTTCGCATGGTCAAAGAGACGACGCCGGCACAGGCTCCGACCGAATGCAGGTGTTGCGGCAGGATCCTGCTTGCGGAGGACAATGTGGTCAACCGAAAAGTCGCCGTACGCCTGCTGGAGAAAATGGGGCACACCGTCCTCTGTGCGGAGGACGGGCGGCAGGCTGTCGAAATCGCCAAGCAAGAGCCGATTGACCTCATTCTCATGGACGTGCAGATGCCCGAGATGGACGGATTCGAAGCGACGGCGGCGATCCGCGATTGGCAGATCCAGTCCGGCATCACTTTTCCCATCATCGCCATGACTGCGCACGCCCTCGAGGGCGACCGCGAGCGCTGCATCGCCGCAGGCATGGACGACTATATTAGTAAGCCGATTTCTCGGGAGAGACTGGAGAGGGTTCTTTCTCGATGGTTGACGGATGACAAGGAGGAAGCCGCTTGACCCCGTAGCCTTACCGAGCAGACGGCAGGCCCGGGTGCCAACAATAACCCAAGAGAGGTGCGCATGGAGGGCAGGATTGATCGAAGCTTCTTAGCTGAGCTGACAGAGGGAGACGAGCAGTTCATGTTGGAGCTGCTCGCCGATTTCGTCGAACAAGCCGCCGTTCTCAGAGCGGACGCGTTGGCAGCCGTCGAGCAGAGGGATGCAGAGTCTCTCCACCGAGCGACTCACGCTCTCAAGGGAT